>JAPKZC010000453.1 GCA_026394025.1 Candidatus Solibacter sp. | reverse complement strand
TCCCCAAGGTCCCCATCGAGTCCGCAACTGAAACAAAACAAGACGTTTCACTCATGGGGACCTTTGGAGCAGAGGTCCCCATGAGGTCCCCACACGTCCCCATGAGGTCCCCACACGTCCCCATAATTTCCCCACAACGTCCCCAACCGGGAAACCGCGACGAGATTGACCTGGCCAAGTTGCCGGAACGTCCCGCCACGGAACCTCCATGATGCGGGCCATCACCATCCATGAGGATTTCAGATGCCCGCATTCAACCAGGAGAAGAACGATGCCCACGGTATTGACGGAGCAGTGTGCCGAGTCGGCTCAGGACGCGTCATCTGCCGATACGCCGAAGTACCTCTTCGTGGCCACCTCCCTCGCAACGTGGACCACGGCAAATCCGGAATGGTTCGCCCGCGATTTCCAGATCGACGACACGGTCTACCGGCGGCTCGATCCCGAGTATTACGCTTGGTTGCGGTCGCGAATGGTCTTTGCCAAGAAGGCCGCGAGTGCCGGGCAGTTCCCTCCGTCCGCATTTGAAAATTTGCGCTTGCGGTTCAACGCCGTGCACGCATGGGCGGTGGGACATTTTGGCGATGCAGTATTGCTCTCCGCGGTGCGGGGATTCCGTTCCAGCGGCTATGATCCCCCGGCAGCTGACGACGAAGGCAGGCACGTCCCGCTGCCGGCCGCGCGTAAATCCGCCGGCGAGCAAATCCCCGAAGAGGCCATCACCGTGGTGGACGGCATCGCCGAGTGCGCGCAGTCCCTCGGCTGGAAACGTGAACGGCTGTATGGCATCGGAAGCGGCAGCATCTTCGATCAGCGGCGGGGTCTGGTCAGTCATTTGATGCTTGGTGATCGCATCGGAGAAGTCACACTGCAATCGATCGAGATCGTCCGCGCGGAGCCGGTAGAGGTGCGTCACCGATTCTACAACCCAGATGTGGATCAACCCTGGGTCAAACGGATTGGCGCGGAGAAAAAGTGACGCCGGGTGTGTACAGTTTTCAGCCGTTTTGCGTATATTACTGGTGACGACGCCAGTTCGACAGGCGAGCGCTAAGCGCACCCTCCGAAACAATCCTTCTCGTTTCGTAGTTTCCTTGCGGGCATACCCGCACTCCCATCTGGGCATCGCAGGAGAACTGTGCGCAAGAACATCCGGATCGAAAACCCGGTCTCCGATTGCAGTTTCACTTCGAAGAATCGCGCCAGCCGTTTTGTGGCACAGGGGCGCGCGGAGTGGGTGGAGCCCGGTGTTTCCATACGGTTCATCCAATCCGACCATCGGCACGGCTCTGCGCAGAAGTCGGCGGAGGCTACGCGCTATTGGTATCAGCGTGCGTCTAACACCGGAATGGCGACGTTTTCGGAGATGGCCAACCTGCCCATGGTCGCGCCTGCCGTGGCCCTGGGATTCGGCCGACGCAAGGGCGCCAGCAAGCAGATATCTCTGATGACTCAAGGGCGGTAAACCGTATTTGCAGGGACGCTGACTTGGGAAATTCCCAAGTCAGGTTGTTGAATCGGGCGGCGCAATGAGAGCGGCGAGGAAGAACGGACCAGGCGGTAAGTATGTAGCCATCGAGCGCGGTCTGTGGCAGACATGGCGCGGCTTGCCCTTTCGTCGGGAGCTTCGTGAATTGGCCGCCAGCTCCATCGCAGGACGGCGCAGGATGCCGCCTGCCATCCCATGTACGACGAATGAGGTTAAGCCATGCCAAGCGTAATCACGGTCGAGCAACTGGCGGAGATGGTCTGCAGGGCACTTGATATCCCCGCGAGAGACAACGCCGAGAACTTGACCGGGATGCTGCGAACCGCCCTGACCGAGACAGGTGACCAGGCAGTCGGCGCGACAAAGGCCGTCTGCCTCGAGGTCGCCGAGGATGAAGCCGAGCGATGCCGGGGTGTGGGCGCGACTGTCGCGCAGCAGACGGCACTCACCATCGCTGCACGCATCCGGAAGCGGCACGTCCAAGTGCGGTGATAGCCGTCAGTGGCGGCTGGGCGCGCTCGCGGCGGTCGGTGGCCACACAGCCAACCGGGCACCGCGCGGCGTGACACGGGCGTGAACGGGTGGCCAAACGTCCGCGTACTGCTTCGCTCTTGCTCGCTATGAGCGGTCGTTAGCAAATCATTTCAATGACCTGCACGAAATGTGGATGTAATCCGACCTACGCCAACGTAAGCGCAACATTATGCCATCCCTGCTACGTGGCAGACCGGCGTGAGAAGCGCATTGCCCGCAAGGCTGCAGGTGTGCGCACCTTCTACGAGAGTGCCGGGTACAAGCGTCTCCAAGGTGAACGGGAGGCTGCGAGGGAAGGGCGCGTCCTGCGCGACTACGTTCCACGGGAGGAGCGGGCGCGGGTGGCAGCAGTTCGGGCCGCAGTCCGGATCTCTGAGGACGGTGCGAAGCGAGTGCGAAGGCGTTTCATTCGTTCATTGTTGAAGGAGTTCAATCGGATTGCTGCCTCGAAGTTTCCAGAGGTGGCTTCGGCCCTACGCGAGGAGGTAGCGGCAAGATCGCGGAGAGACTACCAGAGGAACTTGGCCCAGGAGCGGCTGAGGACGGCGGCGTACAAGTCCACGCACCGAGACCAAATGGTTGAACACGAGCAGACACGCCAAGCACGCATCGACGCGTCGTGCGATGGGTCGGCCACGAAGGAGAATATCCAGAAGGCCAAATCTGGGGCATCACGCTGTGCGTATTGCGATTGCCCGTTCGAGGATGCACAGAAGCAGACGGACCACATGGTTGCGCTTTGCCACGGAGGCGAGCACAGCCTGCGCAATATCGTAATCGTCTGCAGTGTATGCAACGGGCGAAAGGCGTCACTGACGTACGAGCAGTGGATCGATCGGGTCGAACCCGAGCACCGGCAACGGGTCGTCAGCCTGTGGTTGAAGCGATACCCGGCATTGAATCTGGATCTGATTGCTGGCGCGCAGGGCGCGCCCTGGTCAGGTGCCGGCCTAACCAGCCAACCCGGTGCGTAGGTGCGCGACA
The DNA here is from genome assembly GCA_026394025.1 of Candidatus Solibacter sp. Classification (GTDB taxonomy): domain Bacteria; phylum Acidobacteriota; class Terriglobia; order Bryobacterales; family Bryobacteraceae; genus Solibacter. The sequence continues at coordinate 589 of JAPKZC010000453.1, read as the reverse complement.
TGGGCGCCCGGGGCGCCAACGGGTGGCCAAACACGCAGCCCGCACCGAAATTTCGGATCCCCAGTATTCACTTTTTCGAGCGGGTGGATTGGTCCACGAAGGTCTTTAGTTACAGAGACTTTTCCAGGTTCGCAGGGCGGGTACGCGGTTTGGTACGCACTGCTTGGAAACCATCGCAACCGCGCGATCCGGTAATGTAATGAATCTCCCCACGCAGATCGAGCTTCGGTCCATCCGCTCCCTGCTGCCCTACGCCCGGAACTCCAGGACGCATTCCGATGCGCAGGTGGCCCAGATCGCGGCCAGCATTGTGGAGTTCGGGTGGACGTGTCCGATCCTGGTGGATGGCGACGGTGGCGTGATCGCTGGCCACGCGCGCCTCCTGGCCGCCCGCAAGTTGGGAATGGCGGAAGTACCCGTCATCATCCTGGCACACCTGACGCCCACGCAACGCCGGGCGCTGGTCATTGCCGACAACAAGTTATCGATCAACGCCGGGTGGAACGAGGAGCTGCTGCGCGCGGAGATGGCGTCGCTCCAGGAGGATGGCTTCCACCTGGACGTGGTCGGATTCTCCGACATGGAGTTG
>JAPKZC010000487.1 GCA_026394025.1 Candidatus Solibacter sp. | reverse complement strand
GGTGGCGAGACCATCGCCCTTTTCGGTCCACGTGAGCCCCTTGTAGACGGCCTCCGCGTGATCCAGCGATTCGAGCGAACCTGTGGCCATATTGCGCAGCATCACGCCGTTGCCCGCCTTATCACGCGCATCGACAAGACATGCCAGCCACTCGCCCTTCTTGTCGAAGGCGAATTCGCCGACGTTGCCCAGATTCAATTCGCTGCCCGCGGCCAGATCGTAGAGCAGCAGATCCGATCCCGAAGGACGGTCGGCCGCCGGACTGCCGGGCGCCGCCGGGGGGGCCGGCGGGGCATCTGCCGGATACCGGTGCAGCGCCAGCGCCGTGGCTTTCTCGCCGGAGAAGGCGAAGCGCCGCGTCTTGTCGAATTCGGTCTTCTTGCCGGTCGCGAGTTCCACCAGCACGACCTTCGTTTGAATCGGCTTCCGGTCCTTCTTCAGTTTCTTCGCGTCCCTGGTGTTGGGATAGACCTGGAAGGCCGCCCAGCGCGAGTTGCCCGCAATGGCGAGAGCGCTCCCCGTCGCCGCTGGTGGCGCCGCGGGAGGCGCGCCCGCGTCCGGTGACGGCGCGGCGGCTCCCGGATCTCCAATGGGAAAGCGCAGTTCCTTGCCGCTTTTCAGATTGCGGATCACCACCTCGGCATCGCCTTCCGCCGGTGAGACGCGGTAGGCTAGCCATTCGCCGTCGTTCGAGACGGCGGGTGCTTGAATGCGCTTCCAGGAGAGGATATCCGGCAGTTGAATCGGCTTCTGGGCCCAACCCGGCACGGCGGAGATCAAAGAGGAAATGACAAGAATTCGCAGCGTCATAGCGAAATCGTATCATCTTCCATCTCCGGCAACCCGCGATTGCGCCACGATTGCGCGACATTAATGAAGATTTCGTTGATGTCCGTACTCTGCCGTGATACACTTATAAAGGTTAACTTCACCATCTTGAGAGTGTATTTCCCCGTGCCCGGGCTGATCCAATCGAATGAATCTCGAAATCGTTCTCACTCCCGTTCAACAGCACGCTGCCAACAGCCTGCTGGAGGGCCTCGTCCTGAGTCCGGTGGCGGTGTTGATCGGGGCGGCAGGAGCGGGCAAGACCACCATTCTGCAGGTGATGCAGGCGATGCAGGGAGGCGTGTTTCTGGGGGCGCAACAGTTCATGAACGCGCGGCAAGCGCAAGGGCCGGCGGCCATTGAGGAGGCATTCCTCCGGATGATCGAAGATGCTGTACAGAGCCACGACCTAGTGTTGGTGGACGATCTGAACCTGGTGACTAATGCAATCGAAGTCGGCGGCGACGGACGCGTTCACCTGCTCGACGCGGCGCTGACCGCGGTCCTGGCGGAAGCGCGGGCACTGGGGAGAAAGCTGATTTTCGCCGTCGAAGCGGAAATCCCTTGGCCGATCCGGCGACGGGCGCATATCGTAGAAGTGGGCGATCTGGTGGACTGAGCGCGCTCCCCAAAACTGGCGAAGGCGGAGACAGCATGAGACTGGTGCATTTGACGCTGAGGCGCGGCGACGCTGAGGAAGACGCGGAGATAGGAGAGAGGAAGGTGAAGTGTCAAGCAGGATTCACGCGCTCGCCGGGTGGCGAAGGGAGCGGAGGAGCGGCGAGTCCGAGCTTCGCTCGGATGGGCAGGATGAAGCCGGCACCACCAAGGGAGGTCAGCACAGGAAGGCAGAACCTGAGCGCGGAGCGCTAAAATGGCGCACAGTGCCTCTTTGGCTGTCCGAATCCGACGTACGCGCTGTGCTGACCATGGGCGAACTGATCCACGCCATGGAAGGGGCGCTGATCGCTTTCTCCGCGGGGCGCGTCGTGCAGCCTGTGCGCTCTGTCCTCGGGATCCGTGAGCGCTCGTTTTTTGGCCTGATGCCCGCGCTCGATTGCGAGGGGGCCATGCTGGGGGCGAAGTTGGTTACGGTGCTCTCCGAGAACACTGCCAAGGGCTTGCCCTCGCATCAGGCTGCCATCGTACTTTTCGACCCGGCATCGGGCGCGCTGCTGGCGGTCACCGACGGACGGTACATCACGGAAGCCCGTACCGCGGCGGTTTCGGCCGTTTCGGTGCGACACATGGCGCGTGGCGATGCGGCGGTGCTCGGGATCATCGGTTCGGGCGTGCAGGCGCACAGCCATCTGGAGGCGCTGCCGTTGGTCCGCGATTTCCGCGAGATCCGCGCGTGGAGCCCGAACGCGGCGCGCCTGCAACAATTCGTGGCGGGCCGCAACGTCAAAGCCTGCGATTCCGCCGAGCACGCGATTCGCGATGCCGATGTAGTTGTGCTTGCGACTTCTTCGATCACACCGGTGATCGAAGATGCCTGGGTTGCGCCCGGCAGTCACGTGATCGCGGTTGGCGCCTGCCGCCCGACGCACCGCGAGACCGATCCCCGGCTGGTGGCGCGCGCGCTGGTGGTGGTGGATTCGCGCGCCGCCGCGATGCAGGAATCGGGCGACATCCTGATGGCCATTGAGGACGGGCTGATCGGCGCGGACCACATCCATGGCGAACTGGGCGAGGTGGCGAGCGGCGCGAAACCGGGGCGGCAACACGCCGGACAGGTCACGCTGTTCAAGTCATTGGGGCTGGCCATTGAAGATGTGGTTTCCGCGGGCCTGGCGTATCGCCGCGCGCTGGCGGCGGGGCACGGCATGCAGGTACCGCTATGAAGCGCTTCGGGCTGGCGGCTCTGGGCGGAGCGGCGGCGATTGTCGTCGGGCTGCTGTGGGCAAAGCCGCATGGCCGGGCGCCTCTCCCGCCGCGTCTGTCGCTAGTGCCAGTGCAACTGATCGCCGATGGCTACGACACGGCCGTGCTCACCATTGATGCGCCCTCACCCACTATGCCGCGCGTCACTATCGAGCCCGCGCACGTTGCGACCGTCACGGAACTCTCCGCAGCCGATCACGGGTTTCAGGCGCGGATACGGGCCGGAGTCACTCCCGCTGCCATCACGGTGCGCGTGGAGATTCCGGGACGGCCTGAAGCAGTAGTTCGCCTGTTGACCAAGCTCGACGCCACGGATTCCGCCGCCGACGGCACGCCCGATTTCCTCCGCCTGGATGACCCCGACGACCGGCAAGCCTTCAGCCGGTGGTTTACGTTTCTTGCCGAGACGCAATATTTCGAGGCCGCCGAGCGACGCCCAATTGAGATCGTGGATTGCGCCGCGCTGATCCGCTACGCTTACCGCGAAGCGCTGCGCGCCCACGATGGCAATTGGGCCACGGAGGCGCGTCTCCCGCTGGTGCCTGGCATCTCTTCCACCACAAAGTATCAGTACCCCTACACCCCGCTGGGCGCCGATCTTTTCCGCGTGAAATCCGGCGGATTCCAGCCCGCCGACCTCACCACCGGCGGCTTCGCCCAGTTTGCGGATGCCAAGACCCTGCAGTTGCGCAACACCCACTTCGTCACCCGCGACCTGAATCGCGCCCAACCTGGCGACCTCCTCTTCTACCGGCAGGATAACGAGCACATGGCCTTCCACAGCATGATCTGTCTTGGCCCGAGCCAGATCGCGAAAGGCGCCGACCGCTACCTGGTCTACCACACCGGCCCTGACGCGGAGAGCCCTGGCGAGATACGCCGCCCCACGCTCGACGAGCTCCTGCATTTTCCCGATCCAGACTGGCGTCCGCTCCCGGACAACCCCCGCTTCCTCGGCGTCTACCGGTGGAACATTCTGAGAAAGACATGATGAAGCTTCCGCGTGTTCTCATGCTGCTGATGCTGGCGGCGCCCGGACTCGGCCAGTCCGAAGACGAGCCCTATTTTTCGCTGAGTTCCATGCGCACGTTCGGCGCGGGGGGCAAGCCTTCCGTCTCACTGAGTGCCTGGAACGTGGCGGCGTTGGAGTTCCGCGTCTACCGTATCGACGACCCCGTCCAGTTCTTCCAGCAACTGGAAAGCGCGCACGAATTCGGCGGGCGCGCCGCGCGGCCGCCGAATCAGCGTACGTTGCTAGAGCGCATACACGCGTGGAAGCACGGCCTGCGGACCAACATCCGCCGCGGTCTGCGCGGCCAGTTCACGGAGTCGCCAAGCGCGCATTGGGAGAAAGCGTTCGCGGGCGGCGTCAAGCCTGTTGCCGCCGTGCCCACCGGCGGCGGAACACAGTACGCGCAAGCTCCGGTGCTGAATGCGCAGCAATTGGTGCTGACGTTTCCATTCACGCCGAGGAGCCACAACCGCTGGGACAGCCAGAACGTGGACGTCGCCGTCAAGGATCGCGGCGTGTACCTGGTGGAAGCCGTGCGCGGCGAAATGCGCGCCTACACCATCCTGTTGGTGAGCGACCTGGTGATGGTGACCAAGACGGGGAACGGGCGTATGGTCAACTTCCTGGCCGACCGCAACACCGGCGAACCGGTGCGGGGTGCGCAGATCTTTCTGCTGACCCGCGACGCGCGTAAGGACACGGCGGAGAGCGACGCCAACGGTCTGGCCGAACTCAAAATCACCGACGCCAAGCCGGACGACCTGCGGCTGGTGGCGCGTAGCGGCGTCAACTTCGCGGTCAACACGCTGTCCAGCTACGCTTTCGAAACCAGCCGCGAACACTGGATTGGCTACCTCTACACGGATCGCCCGGTCTACCGCCCCGGCCACCTGGTGCACTTCAAAGGTATCCTGCGGCAGCGCAGCGCCTCCGGCTACACCGTGCCGGCGGGCAAGGCGCTCTCGGTGGATATACAGGACGCCGAGGGCAAGGCGATATATCAGAAGACGCTCACCGCCAGTGCCAGTGGCGCGATTCGCGACGATCTGGTGCTGCCGGTGAGCGCCGCGCTAGGCAGCTACTCGATACAGGTTCATGCCGGCGAGGAACACTTCATGAACGGCGGCTTCGAGGTGGAAGAGTATAAGAAGCCCGAGTACGAAGTGCGCGTCACGGCTGCCAAGGCGCGCATCCTGCAAGGCGAGAATGCGCAGGCGGCGATTGATTCCCGCTACTACTTCGGCGAGCCCGTGGCCGGCGCCAGGTTGAAGTACGCGGTGTACCGCGGGCGCTACTGGTTTCCGCTTTGGTATGCGCCCGAGGGCAACGACTACGGCGATGAACAGATTCTGGATAGCGAAGGCCAACTGGATGCGGAAGGCAAGCTCACGATCGACTTTCCATCCGCGGTTTCCGACCACAAGACGGATTACCGGTATCGCATTGAAGCGCGCGTCACCGACGCAGGCAAGCGCGAGATTGTGGGCCGTGGGAACGTAATTGCGACCTACGGCAGCTTCGTGGTGAACGCGCGGCCCGACCGTTACTTTTATCAACCCGGCGGCAGCGCCGCCATAACCGTGGAGGCGCGCGACTACGAGTTCAAAGCGGTGCGCACGCGCATCCACGTGGAACTCTTCAGTTGGAGTTGGCGGCAGCGCTCGGATACAGCGGGACCGGTCCTGCGCTCGGCCGACGTGGACACCGGTCCCGATGGCACCGGCATCGCGCAGATCGCCATCCCGCCGCAGGGCGGCTCCTACCGGCTGAGGGTCAGCGCGCGCACTCCCGAAGGCCGCGAGGTGGAGCAGTTCACCTACCTCTGGGTCTCGGGCGCGGGGGAGACCGATTTCGGCGATGGCAATCGCAAGACGGTGCAACTCATCCCCGACAAGAAGACATACCGCGCGGGCGAGACCGCCAAGGTGCTGATCGTCACCGGAAAACCGAACACCCCGGTGCTGGTCTCCATCGAAGGGCGCGACTTGCGGAGCCACCGTGTGATGCGGT
>JAPKZC010000680.1 GCA_026394025.1 Candidatus Solibacter sp. | reverse complement strand
CCGACCCCATGGACGGGCGCGCGGGAGCCCGCCCCATGACGGGTTCCGTGACGCGCGGCAGGTAGATCTCAAAGATGGTTCCGCAGTTGGGCTGGCTGTAGACCGTCACCTGTCCTTCGGCCTGCCTGACCACACCATAGACGGTGGAGAGCCCGAGGCCGCTACCCTGGCCCGGCGCTTTGGTGGTGAAAAACGGTTCGAAGAGGCGCGAGCGCGTCGTCGCATCCATACCGATGCCGGTGTCGCTGACCGCCAGCATCACACAGGGGCCTGGCTTGATTCCGAGACGTTCGGCGGACTGCCCTTCAAGATCCACATTGGCGGTCTCGACCACCAGCTTGCCTCCGTTCGGCATGGCATCGCGGGCATTGGCCGCCAGGTTGACGATCACCTGCTCTATCTGCGATGGGTCGGCCTTGATTCGTCCCAAGCCAGGCGCGGTGAGGAGCAGCAGTTCGGTATTCTGACCGAGCATGCGCCGCAGCATCGGCTCCAGGCTGGAAAGTATCAGGTTCAGATCGAGCACGCGGGGTTGCGCGGTGCTGCCGCGGCTGAACGCCAGCAGATGCTGGGTGAGCGATGCGGCGCGCTCTCCGGCGTAGACGATCTCGTCCACGAATTTGCTGGTGGGGCTGCCGGGGGGAACCTCGCCGCGCAGCATTTCCGCGTAGCCCGCGATGACGGTCAGCATGTTGTTGAAATCCCCCGCCACACCGCCGGCCAGGCGCCCCACGGCTTCCATCCTTTGCGCGTGTGCCACCTGCTCCGCGGACTGCCGCCGCTTGCTGGTATCGCGGAACACCAGGATGGCCCCGCGCAGATCGCCCGAATCGCCGCGCACCGGCGCCGCGTTGTACTCGATCGGCACCTCGGCGCCGCTGCGCGAGACCAGGGTAATGTGCTCGCTGAGGGACACCGTGGCGCGCTCGCGCAGCGCGCGTGCCAGGGGATTATCGACTGCCTGCCGCGTGCGCTCGTCAATCAACTGGAGAACGGCTTCGACAGCCTTGTGGCGCGCCTCTACACCACTCCATCCGGTGAGTGTTTCGGCGACGGGATTCAGAAACGTGATGCGGCCGTACTCATCGGTGGCCAGGACCGCGTCGCCAATGCCGGCCAGCGTGGAGGCCAGCACGCGGCGGCTCTCGCGCCACTCCGCCGTCATCCAAACGACCACGCCCGCAATCGCCAGGAACGAACCAAGGCGCACGCCGACCGCCCAGAACCCGGCCACGCCCGAAAAAAAGAAAACCATCAGCGCCAGCGCGGACGCCGCGCTCGCAACCAATCCGATGACAAACCCGTAATACCAGGTGCTCAGCCACACCACCACCAGGAACAGCAGAAACGTGTCCGGCTCCAGGTACGGCCGCAGCAGCAGGGAAACCAGCAGGGCGGCCGCTGTGAGAGCCAGCGCGACGACACTTCCGTACAAGGGCGATCGTTCGAGCCGGTTCATCGGAGCGGGGGTCCAGTTTCACGATACTACAGCCCCGCACGCGGGGTTGCCACGAGAGGTGCACTTTCGTACGGCGACGGCTCTCCGGGCGGGCGCGTTTTCCAGCGCCGGTGAACCCACAGCCACTGGTCGGGGTATTCGCGAATGACCTCTTCGAGCATGGATTGCAGCGTCTGTGTGTCGCGCACCACATCGCCGGTCATGGTCAAGGGCGGGTAAAAGCGCAACACGTAGCGCTGCTCGAGGTCGCTCCACAGCGCAAAGCCGGGGACCACCGCCGCCCCGCTGTGCGCCGCGAATCTGGCAAAGCCGCTGCCCGCCGAAGCCGGCACTCCGAAGAAGTTCACGAACACCCCGGTATCGAGAGCCGCGTTCTGATCGATCAGGATTCCGACGGCTTGATTGGCCGCCAGAGCCTTGAGAATGGAGCGCGCGAAATTCTTCTTGCCGATAGGCTGGTTGCCGGTGAGCGCGCGCCGCCGTTCCACGAGGACGTCAATCAGCGGATTGTCCAGCGGACGCACCACCACATTCATGGGCGCGGTCATCAGGGCGTGCGCGAAGGCGCTCAACTCCCAGTTGCCAAGATGCGCGGTGGCCACCAGCACGCCGCGTCCGGCCTGGCGCGCCTGGTCGAAATACTCGCCGCCCTCCAGGCGAATCCACTGACCCAGATAGCCCCGCCGGATAGCCGGGAACTTGGCGAAGGTGACCAGAATCCGGGCAATGGAGCGGAACACTCCATCGACGATCTGGGCATGCCGCAGCGGCGTGAACTCGGGTAGCGCCAACGCCAGATTGCGCCGCGCCACCCGTCGGAGGCGCGGGATCGCGAGGTCGAGCAGACGGGTGTAGAAGCGCGCGAGAGCGAACGCCAGCTTGCGGGGCGCCCACTGCAAGGATTTCAACGCCACCACCGCGACGCAGTACTCCAGTGCATTGCGTAGATGCGAACGCCGGCGCATGAACTTGAATTGTACCCCCGCCGTGTGGCGGTGGGCTGCTGCGTCAGTCGGACCAAGCCTTGGTTTAAGGTGGGCGGCGGGACACGGGCGATCCTCTCCGCTGGATGCACCTTCGAATCGAGGCTCTTTACACGAATCGGCCCAAGGAGCAATCTGCGAGTTTCCCACAAGAGGACATATGGCCCCCGCCGTCACCGACACACGCGCCCCTGTAGTGAATGACGCGCCCGATCTCGGCAAGCTACCTTGAGAGGTCACGACGGTCCCCGCCAAATCGCTTCGCGGATCGCGACGCCGTTTCACTTTCGCGGTTCGAAGCGCACTTCAACTTCGGTGCTCACTTTGACCGGGTGGCCGCCCTGCACCGGGGGCTGATAACGATACTGAGACCACGGCACAATCTCGCATAGCTGTTTGCCGGTATCCAGTTCAGCAATTTTCCCGTCCGGGCCGATAATGACTCTGCAATTCACCGTTCCTCCCTTGGGGTCCCAAAGCGGTGCGGTTTGAACGGGCGGACCCTCAATCAGGAGAGCGCGCTGCTTTTCTGCTGCAACCGGGACTTCAGGGGCGTTCTTCCCCTTGGCCGTGTCGTCCTTCTTCTCTGCCCCGGAAATCGCTCCGCTCTCCGAGGATTTGGCAGCCTGTATCCGCGCAACCAGAAATACGGGCCTGGCGGGATACCGGTTCACCCTGGTGCGCAATACCTGGGCATTCAGATCGATTGCATCAAAAGGTAAGCTCCAGACCATCTTCACTACTCGCGCACAGCTGGATAGCAGCGGATAGCCGCCCTTGCCCTGTTCGGGATCCCCGATCTCGTCAATGACCCTTTGCGCGTTGATGCCCTCGACAATGTAGTGGTCTCCGTGGGTTACCTCGTAGGGCCTCTTGAAGAACAGGCGGTAGCGGCGGGTGCCTTCGCTCGCCCCGCCCGATTCCACCAAAACCTGGGCCTTTCCCTGGATCCGGTCCAGCGTGACCGCGGCTTTCTTGGCTTCATCGGCTGATGGCTTGCCGGAGCAGCCGCTCCATACGGCAAGCGTAAACACGAGAAAACAAAACATGCGTGCGTTGCGGTTCATTCGCGAGCTCCTCGCTTTCAGGACCGTCAGGTCCGAATTCGACGGTATCACGTCGAACGCCCGCTGACAACGGGCCGGACCAGGCCTGTCAAGGCAAAGTAGAAACGTCCTATTCCCAGCAAAGTAGAAATGTCCTGTTTTAGGGGGGCTGCCTGGGAGGCGGGCTTACAGTGGATTTGATGTTCTGGGGGAGTCGCGCTCCCTGGGGCAGATCCGAAGACCGCTG
>JAPKZC010000753.1:12259-12602 GCA_026394025.1 Candidatus Solibacter sp. | reverse complement strand
CCACCACTTCGGCTGCGACGCCGGCCACCACGGACTGCTGGACCGCGGATGGAACTGGGGCCGCGGTGGAACATCCGCAGGATGGTGCCGCTGCCGGCGTCGATACGGCGATGCCGCGCGAGGCCAGGTAGCGTTCCACCGCGGAGACTACGGCCGCGCGATCGACTGCGCCACCGCCGGGGACGGGCATGGGGCCATCCTGTGCCTTGTCGTAATCCAGGGGCATTTCGAACGCCTCTTCGGGCGTGCGGACGGTGTAGGCCAACCGCTTGATGTTGATCAGGTGCAGCGGACCCACATTGTCGGAGGTGCTGTTTCCGGCCATGGCGCCGCAGCCCAGCGT
>JAPKZC010000753.1:9342-12198 GCA_026394025.1 Candidatus Solibacter sp. | reverse complement strand
ACGTTGGTGGTGATGCCCGTGGAGCCTTGCGGAGCCGGCGTGTTGACCAGTACCCGCATGGCCGGCATGCGCATGCCGTATTCACGGATGCGGGTATCGTTCTTGGCGTAGATGGCGGCGGTGTGTCCGGCGCCGCCGAACTTGAGCAAGCCAAAACAGGTGTCGAGAGCGGCGTTGTAATCGGCCACGAAGAGCAGCGAAAGCACCGGCGAAAGCTTCTCCGCGGAGAGCGGGAACTTCTTGCCTACGCCTGCGATCTCGCAGCAGATGATGGACGTATCGGCCGGCACTTCGAAGCCCGCCATCTGGGCGATCCTGGTGGGCGCCTGCCCGACGCACTGCGCGTTCACGGTCCAGTTGGGCGTGATCAGCAGTTTACCGAGCGCGTCCGACTGCTGGTCGTTGCAGAGGTACGCCTTGTGCTGCTTGAGTAGCGCCAGAATGCGGTCGCGCAGCGAGTATTCGGCCACGATAGCTTGCTCGCTGGAGCAGACGGTGCCATAGTCGAAGGATTTTCCGGTGACGATCTTGGCGATGGCATCTTCCAGGTCGGCCGAAGTGTCCACCAGGACAGGCACGTTTCCCGGCCCCACGCCGAACGCCGGCTTGCCGCTGGAGTAGGCAGCCTTCACCATGGCGTGTCCGCCGGTGGCCAGGATCACAGAGACGCGCTCATGGTGCATGAGGGCGTTGATGCCTTCCATGGTGGCGTGGTCCACGCACTGAATGATGTCTTCGGGGGCGCCGGCTTCGAGCGCAGCCTGATAGAGGATGGCGGCAGTGGCACAAGTACACTTGAACGCGCGGGGATGCGGGCTGATGACGATGGCGTTGCCCGCCTTGAGGCAGACCAATGTCTTCGAGATGGCGGTGGAGGTGGGGTTGGTAGTGGGCAGAATCGCCGCCACCACGCCCAGCGGGACGGCGATCTCGACGATCTTCTCGTCGGGGAGTTCGCGCAGCACGCCGACCGTCTTGATGCCGCGCATACGCCGCGGCAGCCAGTCGCAGTTCAGCAGATTCTTTATGTATTTGTCTTTGGCGTTGCCGTAGCCGGTCTCTTCGACGGCCAGGTCGGCGAGGCGTTTGGCATTGGCGCGCGCCGCAGCGGCCATGCGCTCCACAATGGCGTCCACCTGCTCTTGCGAATAGGTGCGGTATTTCTGCCAGGCAGCGAACGCTTTTTCGACTTTGGTGCGGACCTCCTGTATTGACAGGAGATCTTTGTCTTCGAGCATGTGCCGTTACTTCTTGGTGTTACCCGTAGGGAGGATCTTCTCGACCTCCTCATGCGGGCGGGGAATCACATGGACACCCACCAACTCACCAACGCGCCGGGCCGCGGCCGCACCCGCGTCCGTAGCAGCCTTGACTGCACCCACGTCGCCGCGAACCTGTACGACCACCAGGCCCGCACCGACGAATTCCTTACCGATCAGGACCACGTTGGCGGTCTTGACCATGGCATCGGCGGCTTCGATAGCGCCGATCAAACCCTTTGTTTCAATGAGACCCAGGGCCTCCATAAACGCCTCCGATACTGGTGAAAGACTAAACGTAGCACAAATTGGCCGGCGGGACGGGGCGTAATCCGTACCTTGATCGTACGGCCAGGTAAGACATGAGCATGGCCATCTCTCCGGCAGCCCCGGGTGAAGCGGAGACGGGCAATGCTGGCGAGCAACCGGATCAAGGAATAGCCGGTCGGAACTCATCTGCGGACGATGAGAAGGAGCGGGATCCGCCCTGCGCGTTCTTTTACCTGGGCCTGGGGCCCTCAGCATGGTTGGAAGCAAAAGCGAGAAAGTGGCGGGGAAGCGGCGGGGCAGCGCTTGGGAAATGGGACATTATCACTTTGCCGTTGAAGACGGCGAAGAAGAAGCTGATCACGCAGGGCGAGGCTGCCGAGGAGTTGGGGGTGAGCAGGCGTCAGGTGAAGCGCCTGTTAAAGGCGATCAAGAAGCGCAGCGACAAGGCCGTGATCCACGGGTTGCTTTGCAAGCCGTCTTGACACTCCGCTTATGTTTTTCTGCATGCGGAGATCCGGCGGAGAGGCGTGATACGCTACGGACGAATTCATGCGGGCAAGCAGACGGTATCAAGGGTGGCGGGGCGCGGCGCTGTGGGCCGCTGGTGCGGCATGCCTCGCGGTGCAGGTCCTGCTTCCGGGATTCATCGGGATCGCCAATAACGGCGATTTCGGCAAGGTTTATGGGTGGCTTTGTCTGGCGCCGCGCGGAGCGGAGAGTAACTTCATTCACTTCCAGCCGGATTACATCTGGTCGGCGCAGAACTATTGGAACAGCCCGTATCACTCCTCGGAGAGCGCGTTGGCGTGGCTGGCCACACGCTTCGCCGGCGCCACGCACGAAGCGGCGGCCTTCGATATCCGGTGGCTGGGTGCGATCCACGCGGCGCTAATCTTGGCCGCATTCGGTGTCCTGCTGGCCGGATTGCGCGGCATGGGGCGCCGGGCGCAAGCGGCGTGCGCCATCGTTCCGCTGGTGCTCTTCACCGACGTTTGCTACGCGGCGTACCTGAATTCGTTCTACATGGACGCGGCGGCGCTGGGCGGGCTGCTTTTGATGACCGCGGCCGCGGTGTGGATGACGGCGAGCGCGCCGCCGCGAGCTGCGCCGCTCTGCGTGTTCGCTCTGGCGGCGCTGCTGTTTGTGACCTCGAAAGCGCAGCATGCGGTGTGGATGTGGCTGCCGGCCGCGCTGCTGATCGTCCGGGGAGTCCACTGGAAGCTCCGGCGGTGGCGCGCGCTGGCGTGGAGTGCGGCGGGGTTGGTGCTGGTCGCGGGCGTCGCCATGCTGGTTTCGACCGATGGCGCCTATCGCGGCCAGGCGATGT
>JAPKZC010000753.1:0-9290 GCA_026394025.1 Candidatus Solibacter sp. | reverse complement strand
TTTACCGGCTGGGACCGTCCGGCGCGGATCTCGAACCGCTCGGCGTAAGGCCCGAGGAACTGCGTTATCGCGGCATGCACGCCTACATGCCAGGGGCGCGGGCCGCGGACCGCGCGTGGACCGAGGAGTTCGGCAGGCGAACCGGGTTCGCACGGCTCCTGGTGTGGTACGCGCGACATCCCGGGAGTACGCTCGGGTTCCTGGCGGAGACCCTGAAGGAGGGGGCTCCGGAAATGCGGCCCGTCTACCTGGGGAATTTTCGCGTCTCAGACGGCCGGGCTCCGGGGGCACGGACCGAACGCTTCGCGGTGTGGAGCAACTGGCGCAGCGGGCTGTTACGCCGGTGGCCCTGGCTCCTGGTGGGGTGGTACGCGGTGTTCCTGGCCGGCTACCTGGGGAGCAGGTCACCGCTGAGTTGGGTGGCGATGGGAGTTGCGGCGTTGGGCGCGGGAGAGTTTGCGGCGGCAGCGCTGGTTGATTCGCTGGATGCGGGCCGCCATTTGTTCCTGTTCCACGCTGCCACGGATTTGACGGTATGTTTCGCCGCCGCGTGGCTGGTTCAGAAGTTGCTTCAGAAGACGATGCGGCACACGCCGTAGGCTCCGAATGCGGCGGCGCACGGAATCCACAGGCGCGCCAGGCGCGGCGGGTTCCACAGCAAACCGGCCAGCATCGCGACCGCCAGTGGGCTCAACGCGTGCCAGTGCAGGGCCTCGGCCCAGTGGCCCTTGGCGAGCGCGAACACGGCGTGGGTAAGCCCGCAGAAAGGACATGGGCGTCCGGTCAGCCAGCGGAACCCGCAGAGCCGGAGATCCGGCGGCGTAAGCGAGCAGAGTAAGACGAGGCCGGCGGCCAGCGCGGCCCATCGCCACGCGCTCTTCATCAGACCCGGTCGACCGTCTGCGGATCGAAGCCGACCAGTTCCTGGTAGGCGACGGTGATCGCCGCGAAGGTCACGGGAATGGACACCAGGATGCCGACGATGCAACACAGCGCACCCAGAATGTTGACCAGTGCCATGAGGATGAGGAACATGGTGAAGCCGAAATAATCATTGCGCACCACGTTGTGGCTGGCCTGCATCGCCGGCCAGAAATCCAAGCGCTTATCGACGATGAACAAATAGGTGAATTTGTACATGGCGGCGACCACCAATCCGGGGATGATGCAGAGCAGCGATCCGGCAAAAGTGAAGATCGTAATTACCAGCGAGGCTACCAGCGCCGGCACGAAGAAATTGAATCCTTTGAAGAGATCGCCAAAGTCAGTCTGGCGGCCGAGCAGACGCTTCAGGCAGTAGATTTGAAAACCGGCCATGAGCGGGCCTTGCAGAATCACCGGCACCATGGCATTGAGGGCGATGAACACCAGCGCGAGCAGCACATAGTTGCCCATGTCCGCCTTGACGAGCCTCCAGCCGGCTCCAACCCAGGCTCCGGGACGCGCGGAGAGGCCGCCGCGCGCCACATAGGCGGGCGCCACGGCCGGTGCCGGGCTACCTCCGGCAAGAGGCTGCCCGCAGCCAGGGCAGAATTGAACATCGCTGCTGACCTGTGTACCACAGCTATGACAAAACATGGGTCGAATCATAACATCCCGCGAAGAAAATCGGTAGGTGGTCCGCTGCGGTGGCCCGCGGCACGGTCGGCGGCGTCCCGTCCCGCGTGGCCGAAAACCACCAAGAGCGGTGCAATCCGGCCATCCGATCTGCCGCCGGCGCGATTATTATCAACCACTTACGATTGGCGAAAAACATGCACGTAGCCAGATCGACCTAGTACGAGGCAGCAACTTATGACACGTCTTCGCTTGATCGCTTTGAGTTTCTTGACTGGAACCGCCCTGCTGTTGGCGCAAGACCCGCAGAACGGCGGATGGCGCCGCTGGAATGATCCACCACCCGCGCCGGCCCCTCAGACCCAGCCGGCCGTGCCCGACGTGCAGGACCAGGACCCCACCCAACCGGTGGCGCGCGCCGATTCCTACGGCCAGCCGCAACAGCAGCAGCAGCGCAACGACCGGCCACCCGCCGCGGTTCCGCACTACGGACTGCCCGCGGAGGTCACCATCCGGCCCGGCACCTTTGTGACCGTGCGCGTGAATCAGGAACTCTCCAGCGACCGCAATCAGCAGGGCGACGTATTCAGCGCCAGTCTGGCGCAGCCCATCGTAGTCGATGGCGTGGTGGTGGCACAGCGCGGCCAGACCGTGATGGGCCGCGTGGCCGAAGCCATGAAGGCCGGACGCGCGCAGGGTACCAGCCGCCTCGCCCTGCAGTTGACCGGGATTACCCTGGCCGACGGCACGCAGGCCAACGTGCAATCGCAACTGGTCAACCGTAACGCCCAGACCAGCGTGGGCAGCGACGTGGGCGCAGTGGCCACCACCACGGCCGTAGGCGCCGCCATTGGGGCTGCCGCGGATTGGGGACGCGGCGCCGCAATCGGCGCCGGAGCGGGCGCCGCCGCCGGTCTCATCGGCGTGCTGTTGACGCGTGGCCACGCCACGGTGGTCTATCCGGAAACCCTGCTGACCTTCCAAGTCGATACACCGGTGAACGTCGACCTGACGCGCGCCCCGCAAGCTTTCCGGTATGTGGGCCCGGACGAATACGACCGCCCGGTCGAGACCACGGTGGCTCGCCGTCCGCCCCCATCGCGCTACTACACTCCGTATCCCTACTATTACCCCGGCTATTACCCCGGCTATTACAACTCCTACCCGTATGCCTACGGCCCGAGTTTCGGCATCGGCATCGGCATCCGTGGCGGAGGCTGGCACCACCGCCGGTAACAAAAAACGCTGACGGACGTACCTTGAAAGGTGATCACCTCTCGTGTGTTGATCACCTCACCGTGGAAACGGCGAGGGAGCTTCAGGGTGCAGGTTCGCTGACCTCCACGTACACGAACACCTGATCCACTCCAACACCGAACGTGCGCGCGATGCGGAAGGCCAGAAGCAGGGACGGGAAGTATTTCCCCGCCTCCAGCGCCATGATAGTGTGCCGCGTCACGCCCGCCTGTTTTGCCAAGTCATCCTGCGTCATCTCCCCGTGCTCGAAGCGGAGTCGCCGGATGTGGTTGCGGATCTCGGTCTTCTCGCTAGGCATGGCTTCCCCTGCGGTACAGCACCAGCGTGGTCACCGACTGCACCGCCAGCAACAGCATCGCCGACCACCAGACGGTTGCGCTCAGCATCCACATCGGGAGCGAGAGCGTAGCATCCCATCCCTTGACGAATCCAATCGTCATGACCAGTCCGATGAACACCAGCCACAACGCGCGGAAACCTGCCAGTAGGGCTTTGCCGGAGATCTGCCTCTCTCGTTCATCGAAGCCGATCCCTTTCCAATGGCGCCGGCTGGTCGCCGGTACCGCGGTCAGCGCCAGCAACGCGAAGACCGATTGACTTGCCGGACCGCTTCCGAGCAGCTTGACGAAGGTGAAATAGGCGATGACCGTCAACGCGACCACGCCCAATGTCCATACAGCGCACTTTTCCGAATCTGTCATGTGTGAGTACCTTTATGTTTGTTATAGGCACCTATATGTAATGTATACATTACATAATATCGTCTGTCAAGACCTTTCTTGACTTCCTCGCCCGCCTCTTGTAAAAGTAGAGTAAAGGCGAATAAAAGGCGAATAAATGGGTGCGGCTGTCCTCCTCAAGCAGTTCGAATCGATCCTTGGCGGACCCCTCGGCTGGCAATCCCGGCCGGAGCCGGAACGCGCCCTCACAGGCGTGGCGGAAATTGATTCGGCCACCGGCGGATTGCCCCGCGGATGCCTCACCGAAATCGCCGGGCCCGCTTCCTCCGGCCGCACCAGTTTGCTGCTCTCCGTGCTGGCCGCCGCCACCGCGCGCGAGGAGGCCTGCGCGCTGGTGGATGCCGAGGATGCCTTTTCCCCGCACTCCGCCGCCGATGCCGGCGTGCAACTGGGGCGCCTGCTGTGGGTTCGTTGCGGGCACAGCGCCGAACACGCCCTGAAAGCGTCCGACCTGTTAATTCAGGGCGGCGGCTTCGGGATGGTGGTGATGGATCTGGGCGATACGCCGCCAGCGACCGCGCGCCGCATTTCGCTGGCTTCCTGGTTCCGCCTGCGCCGCGCGGTGGAACATACTCCAACCATGCTCGTCTCCGTGGCGCGGCAATCCAACGCCAGGACCTGCGCCTCGCTGGTGATCGAGTGCGGCCGCAACACGACAACCTGGAGCGGCGCGCGTTCCGTCTCCCGCCTGCTGCGCGGTTTTGAGGTGCGCGCTCAATCCACTCATAGGAGGAAGCAATGTACGCCTGTCTTCACGGTCCGGGCAATCTGACCGCGCTGGCCTTTGAATTCTCACCCACCGTGGAAGCCACCGCGCCGGATACGGTGACCTTCGACGTGGCGGGGCTCGACCGGCTTTTCGGCCTGCCCCAGGATGTCGCCGGGGCAATCGCGCGGCGCGCCCGCGAGACTGGGGTGAAGGCTAGTCTTGCGCTCGCCGGGAATCCCGATGCCGCCATCTGCGCCGCCCGCGGATTCCCCGGAGTGAGTCTGATTCCGCACGGCGACGAAGGCAAATTTCTGGCCACGCTGCCGCTCGGGCTGCTATCGCCTACTCCCCAATTGCTCGAGACGCTGGAGCGCTGGGGCATCCGCCGCTTCCACGAAATGGCGTCGCTGCCGCCGCTCGGCATCGCGGAACGGCTCGGCCCGGAGGGGTTGCGGCTGCGCGAACTGGCGCGCGGCGAAGGTGATCGCAAGCTGCTCCCGCTGGTAGATGCGCTGCAATTCGAAGACGAGATCGAGCTGGATTATCCGGTGGAACTGCTGGAGCCGCTGGCCTTCCTGCTGGCCCGCCTGATCAACGGCTTGGCCACGCGATTGGCCACCCGCGGCCTCGCCACCGACGAACTCCGCCTGCGCCTCAAGCTGGAAACCGGCGGCACGCACGAACGCAGTCTGCGCCTGCCGGTCCCCTCGCTCGATACCAAGGCGTTCCTCAAGTTGCTGCAACTCGATCTGGAAGCCAACCCGCCCGCCGCGCCCATCGTGCACTTGCGGATGGGGGTCAACCCGGTGAAGCCGCAAGCCGCGCAGAGCGGCCTCTTCGTCCCGGTGGCGCCCGAACCGGTGAAGCTGGAACTGACGCTGGCGCGGATACAGGCGTTCGTGGGGGAAGGCCGGGTGGGCATTCCGGACTTGCTCGACAGCCACCGTCCCGACGCGTTCCGCATCCAAAAGGGGACGGCGACATTGGTCAAACCACGCTTGAAAAATGCGACTGTGCCCTTTATGGCGCTGCGCATCTTCCGCCCGCGGCGCGCGGCGCGCGTGGCCCTTGCGTCGGGCATGCCCAGCTTCGTCATGGCCGATGGCGTGCGCGGCAAAGTCCTCGATCTGGCCGGTCCCTGGCGCACCTCCGGCGACTGGTGGACTCTCGACCCGTGGCAGCGTGACGAGTGGGACATCGCGCTTTCCGATGGCGCGCTCTACAGGATCTACTGCGAGCAGGCGGGATGGTTCGTGGAGGGCAGTTATGACTAGCTTCGAAACAACGGGTTCAACGCAGAGGCGCAGAGACGCAGAGATAAGCGCAGAGAATGTAAAAGCCAAAGCGAAACACATTGCTCGCCCCACCGCAAAGGTTCAAAGGTTTTCTCTGCGCTTATCTCTGCGTCTCTGCGCCTCTGCGTTGAAAAGCATATGACCTACGTCGAACTGCACGCGCGCTCCGCCTTCAGTTTTCTGGAAGGCTCGTGCGTGCCGGAAGACCTGGCGGGCGCATGCGCCAACCTCGACATGCCCGCCATGGCGCTGCTGGACCGCAACGGCGTCTACGGCTCGCCGCGATTCCACATGGCCGCCAAGAAGGCCGGAGTGCGCGCCCACATAGGCAGCGAAATCACGTGCACCAATGGGCGCACCTACCCGCTGCTGGCCGCCTCACGCGAAGGCTACCGCAACCTCTGCCGCATGGTCACGCGCATGAAACTGCGCGCGGCGAAGGGCGAAGGCGCAGCCACTTTGGAGGAACTGGCCGAGTTCTCGCGCGGGCTGATCTGCCTCACCGCGCACCCCGATGAGCGACTGCTCGATATCTTCGGCAAGCACGCTCTCTGCGCCGAACTGCAGCGCCATCACAACCGCGAGGAAGAGGCGCACAACCAGACGGTAGTGGAGCGCGCGCGGAGCCTCGGCATCCCGATTGTGGCCACCAACAATCCGGCTTACGCCATCCCCGCGCAGAGGGAACTGCTGGACGTGTTCACCTGCATTCGAAATAAAGTTACGCTGGCCACCGCGGGCCGGCTGCTGGAGCGCAACAGCGAGCGCCACGTCAAGACGCCCGCCGATATGGCGCGGCTTTTCGCGGATCTTCCCGAAGCCATAGCGAACACGCGCGAAATCTCCTCGCGGTTGGATTTCACGCTGGCCGACCTGGGTTACGAGTTCCCACGCTACCCCGTCCCCGAAGGTGAAACCCAGATGAGCCTGCTGCGCAGACTCGCCGATGAGGGCGCGCGCCGCCGCTACCGTCCTTATCACGAGCGTGCCCGCAAACAGATCGAACGCGAACTCGCGTTGATTTAAAAGCTGCATCTCCCCGGCTACTTCCTGATTGTTTGGGACATCGTGCGCTTCTGCAAGGAGCACAATATTCTGGCCCAGGGCCGCGGCAGCGCCGCCAACAGCGCGGTCTGCTACGCGCTCGAAATCACCGCGGTAGACCCCGTGGGCATGGACCTTCTCTTCGAACGCTTCCTCAGCGAAGAGCGCGGCGAGTGGCCGGATATCGATCTCGACCTGCCCAGCGGCGACAAGCGCGAACAGGCCATACAGTACGTTTACCAGCGCTTCGGCAAGCTGGGTGCCGCCATGACGGCCAACGTCATTACGTACCGCGGGCGCTCCGCCGCGCGCGAGGTGGGCAAGGCGCTAGGCTTCGAAGTCAGCTCGCTTGAAAAGCTCAGCAGCCTGGCGCGGACCTGGGAATGGAAAGATCCCAAGGAGACTACCGAGGGCCAGTTTCGCGAAGCCGGCTTGGACCTCCACAATCCGCGCGTGAGCAAGTTTTGCGAACTTTACCGCATGGCGCAGGACCTGCCGCGCCACCTCGGCCAGCACTCTGGCGGCATGGTGATCTGCCAGGGCGCGCTCGATTCCGTGGTGCCGCTGGAACCGGCCAGCATGCCCGGGCGGGTGGTGGTGCAGTGGGATAAAGAAGACTGCGCCGATCTGGGCATCATCAAGGTGGACCTGCTCGGGCTCGGTATGATGGCGGTGCTCGAAGAGGGTCTCAAGCTATGCCCCGAGGTGGATCTGGCGCAACTGCCGCCCGACGACCCGGCCGTTTTCGCGGCACTGCAAAAGGCCGACACCATCGGCATGTTCCAGGTGGAAAGCCGGGCGCAGATGTCCTGCCTGCCGCGCATGAAGCCGGTGCGCTTTTACGACATCGTGGTGCAGGTGGCGCTGATCCGCCCCGGCCCCATCGTGGGCAAAATGGTACATCCATACCTGAACCGGCGCCAGGGGCGCGAAAAGGCCGATTGCCTGCACCCATCGCTCGAGCCCGTGTTGCAGCGCACGCTAGGCGTCCCGCTATTCCAGGAGCAACTGCTCCGCATGGCGATGATCGCCGCCGGATTCAGCGGCGGCGAGGCCGAAGAGTTGCGCCGCGCCATGGGGTTCAAACGCTCCGAAAAGCGCATGGCGGATATTGAGCTCAAGCTGCGCGCCGGCATGACGCGCAACGGCATCGCGGGCAAAGCGCAGGAGGATATCGTCCGCTCCATCACTTCGTTCGCGCTTTACGGTTTTCCCGAATCGCACGCCGCCAGCTTCGCGCTGATCGCCTACGCCAGCGCGTACCTGAAGTGCCACCACCTGGCGGAATTCACCTGCGCCCTGCTGAACAACCAGCCGATGGGTTTCTACGCGCCCGCCGTCCTGATCAAAGATGCGCAGCGGCACGGTCTGCGCGTGCTGCCGGTGGACGTGACGTGTTCGGAATGGGAGTGCACGGTGGATTCGGCGCGCCGCCTCCGTCTGGGACTGAGCTATGCGCGCGGACTGCGCGAGGATGCCGGCCGCGCCCTCCTGCGTGCCCGTGAGGTGCGCGCCTTCAGCAGCGTGGACGATCTCGCCGTTCGCGTCAGGGAACTGCGCAAGGACGAACTCAACCGCCTGGCGGAGATTGGCGCGCTCAATACCCTAGAGAAACAGCACCGCCGCGACGCTCTGTGGCAGGCGCAGCGCGCCATCCTCCCGGTAGGCCCATTGCTCGCCCCGTTGGAAGAGACCGGCGAGCCCTCGCCGCTTTTGCCCATGAGCACCGAAGAGCGCCTGTGGGCCGATTACCGCGGCACCGGACTGACCGTGGGCAAGCACCCCATGGCGTGGCGCCGCATCGAGATGAACGCGCTCGGCGTGGTGCCGGCGATGCATCTGGCGCGCATACGCAACGGCGCCCTTGTGCGCATCGCCGGCAGTGTGGTGGTACGCCAGCGGCCGGGCACGGCGAAGGGCTTCGTCTTCCTCAGCATGGAAGACGAAACAGGAATGATGAACGCGATCGTCAACCCCGCTACGTTTGAGCGCTTCAAATTCGAACTTCTGAGTGAGCCCTACCTCATGATCGATGGCGTGCTGCAAAATCAGGATGGGGTGATCAGCGTGAAAGCGGGGCGCGTCGCCGCGTTACGCGCGGGGGCAGCGGCGGAAGTGCACAATTTCCACTGAGTGTTTTATGAAATATGAGTGCAGCTATTCGGATGTGATAGTCTCAGTTTTATGGCGAACGGCGACTTGTTCGGCGTCCTAGTGGCGCTGCCGATTGGCATTGCGGGGTTCGTCTTCTGGTTCCAAATGCTGGCGGACTGTGCCATGAACGAACATGGGAAAAGGAAATTTTTCTGGACCATCGTAGTGCTTATGCCAAATTTCGCTGGCGTGCTCATCTACTACTTTGTCAAGTGGCGTCCACGGCGCAGGGCAGAGTTAGGTCTTGCGTGAAGTGAGGAGTCGGCGCGTCCCGAAAAGGACTTAACCGGCGGTCTTGTTTAGCTCGCCCTTGGATTCAATGTCCGGTTCACATGATCGGGATCGCGGGTCAAAGGGGGTGCGCCGTACCGTGCGGTCACGGTCACACCCTCTGCACGGGCGCGGAATACTGAGCCACCAGCGGGTCGGCGGTCAGCAGGGTGATGCCCTCGACCATCGACTGCGCAACGAGGAGACGGTCGAACGGGTCCTTGTGGATCGGCGGCAGACCGTCGATGGCGACGGCGTGCTCGC
>JAPKZC010000758.1 GCA_026394025.1 Candidatus Solibacter sp. | reverse complement strand
CCGGCGCGTTGCCCGGGCGCGATTCGGTGATCCGGCCGGCGGCCAGGGTGACCTTTCCCACCACGCCGAGCGGTCCCAGAATCTGCAACTCGGTGGCGCCGGCCACGGCGAGGGTTTCGTTCCGCGGTCCGGGAGAATTCAGCACCAGCCGCTCGTTGCGCTCCAGAATGCGGCGCACGTCGCCGAGGTCCTTGTTGTAATACAGGCCGGCCGCGCCGGCGGGAATACCCGCGCCGGCCGATGCCGGGGCGGCTGGTTTTTCGGCGGGCGCCATGCGGTCGCCCAGGAAAACCTCCGCCACCTGCTTGGTGAGGTCGCGCGGGACTATGGTGCCCAGGTTACACTGGCAGGCCACCGCCAGGCGTTGCTTGGGGAAGCGAAGATAGTCGGCCTTGTAACCGGCATCGGAGCCGCCATGCCCGGTGAAGTCGAGGCCGCGATAGGCGCCCGGCATCAGGCCGAACGCGTAGTCAATGGGCGCGCCGCTGTTGAGGCGGCCACGCTCCTGCATTTTGGCAATCACGTTGGGCGCTATCTTCGGCTGATCGAAATTGGCGTCCCATTTGGCGAAATCCTCGGCCGTGGTGAGCAGGCTGGTGGCGCCGACGGTGTCGAAGTTCGGCACGCGCAGTTCGAACTTGCCGCCCGCGGGCATGTAGCCGTAGGCTTGATGCTTGACGATCTCGGCGTGATTGTCACGGAAGAAGGTGTGGGTCATCCCCAAGGGTCCGAAGATGCGCTCCTGAGTGAACTCGCGGAGAGTCTTGCCGCTGACGCGCTTGACGGTTAGGGCGAGCAGGGTATAGCCGGAATTCGAGTAGAGGTACTGATCTCCCGGGGGGAAATTCAGGCCCCGCTGCTTGGAGAGAATGTCGAGCACGTCCTGGTCCGTGATGAGATCGTGGTTCAGCCGCCAGCCGTTCATGACCAGCAGCGTCCATTGATCGCGCATGCCGCTGGTGTGGTGCAGCAGGTGGCGCAGGGTGATGCGGGCGCCGAAATCCGGCAGTTCGGGGATGTACTTGTGAATGTCGTCCTCGATGGAGAGCTTGCCTTCTTCGGCAAGCATGAGGATAGAGGCGGCGGTAAACTCCTTGGAGATCGATGCCACGTGGAACACGCTGGAGGGAGAGATGGGGATGTCGTGGTCGAGGTCCGCCATGCCGTAGCCGCGAGTGTAGACGACTTTGCCTTCGCGGATCACGGCGAGGGCGCATCCCGGAGAGTCTTTCTTGTCGAACGCGGCGAAGATTTTGTCCACCGCGGCATTCTGCGAGAGGGCGCCGGCGGCGGCCGCTGCGCCCAACAGACACAAACGAATTCCGGTTCGCATTATCCGCCGATTATCCCTCCGTGGGGAAGGCGAGGCAAATCGATTCCGGGCGGCGGACTTATCGGAAATTCCTATCACCGGCCGGAGCGCGCCGTACTATGATCACGGCATGCGTCCGCTGTTACTGCTCGGCATCGCGTGCTTTCCGGCTGCGTGCGCCGACATCCCCGCCCCCGCGGAGTTTCGCGAGGCCCGCCAGTTCCTGGAACAGAGCATCGCCCAGGGGCTTTCGCCCGGGGTCTCGATCGCCGTCATCCGCAACGGGGCGGTCGTCTGGTCCGAGGGCTTGGGCTATGCCGATCTGGAAGCCAAACGGCGTGCCACGGCTGACAGTATTTATTCCATGGCGTCGGTCTCCAAGCCCTTCACCGGCACGGCCCTGATGACGCAGGTGGAAAAGGGCGCGATCGACCTGGACCGCCCGGCGAACGATTACCTGCCAGGCACGAAGCTGCGGAATTACGCCGGCGACGCGCGTGAGATCACCGTCCGCCGGCTGGCCAACCACACCGCGGGGTTTCCCACGCACTTCAACTTTTTTCACGACGGCACGCAGCCGCCCACTTGGGACGAGACCTTGCGCCGCTACGGCTTCGCTTTCGTTAAGCCGGGCACGCGGCAGGAGTACTCGAACCTGGCCTTCGGAATTCTGGCGTACATCACCGAACTGGTGAGCAAGACGCCGCGCCGCGAGTACCTGGAGCGCACGGTGTTCGACCCGCTGGGCATGTCGCGCACCTCGGACCGCGTCAGGCCGGGGCGTGAAGCCGACGCCGCGGTGCAGTACATGATGGAGGCGGGCGGGCGGTTCCTGCGCACCAAGCCATACGCCTTCGATCACCCCGGCGCCAGCGTCTACTGGAGCAGCGCGAACGACCTGGCACTGTTCGTGCGCATGCACCTGAATCACGACGCGCTGGGTAAAGTGCGGATCCTCAGGCCGGAATCGGCCCTCGCGATGCGCACGCCAGTGGGCACGGCCACGCCCGCCGAGGGTTTCAACGAAGGGTCGCTCGCCAACTCGCGCTTCGGCATTGGGTGGGCGGTGGAGAAGTTCTTGGGGCACGAGTGCTTCTACCATAGCGGCGGAATGCCGGGCGTGGCCAACATGGTGCGCGTATTCCCGGAAAACAATTCGGCGGTGATCGTGCTGACCAACACCGACGACCGCACGGTGGCGCGCGACGCCGCCATCCGGGTGGCGCGCGTGCTGGTCAACGAGCCCACGGCGGTGGCGGCGGCTGCTCCCGCCACGGAGCGCACGATGCCCGCGGGAATGGCCGGAGTGTGGAGCGGGAAGCTGGAGCACTTCGATGGCGCGGTGGGGATGCGTCTCACGATTCTCGCGGACGGCAAGGTGGAGGTCAGGTTCGGCAACCGGCCGCCGCAATGGATGATGGAGCCGGTGTTCGGACAGACCAATCTCACGGGGTGGGTGGACGCGCTGCTGCGCACGCGAGAGGATTACCACGGCGTGGCTCCCTTGCGCTTCCGGCTGTGGCGCGATGGGGATAAGGTCAGCGGCTTCGCCATGTCGAATGTGACCGGCTACTTCGGCCTGCCGAGCTATGTGGAATTGACACGATAGGATAACGCCATGCAGATCGATCGCAAGTACACACTGGAGACTCTGGCTCGTCTGGTCCAGACCAATTCGATCAACCCGACGCTGGTGCCCGGCGCGCCGGGAGAAGCGGAGATTGCCGGATTCATCGCCGAGTCGCTGCGCGGCTGCGGGCTGACGGCGGAGACGCTGGAACCTGCACCGGGGCGGACCAGCGTGCTGGGACGCCTGGCGGGCAGTGGCGGCGGACGCAGCCTGATGCTGAACGCGCACTGCGACACGGTGGACGTTGCCGGGATGGCGGAACCGTTCAGCGGCGCGACCCGCGACGGCAAGCTGTACGGGCGCGGCGCCTACGATATGAAAGGCTCGCTGGCCGCGTGCATGGCCGCCGCCAAGGCTCTCAAGGATGCGGGCACCCGCCTGCGCGGCGACGTGCTGGTGGCGGCGGTGGCGGACGAGGAGTACGGCAGTCTGGGCACGAGCGACATGATCGCGCACGTCAAGGTGGATGGCGCGATTGTGACCGAACCCACGGGGTTGGAAGTCTGCCTGGCGCATAAGGGCTACCTGTGGATCCGGGTGGAGACAACCGGGCGCGCGGCGCACGGCAGCAAGTTCGAACTGGGCATCGACGCCAACATGAAGATGGGCCACTTCCTGGCGAAACTGAGCGAACTGGAGCGCGCCCTGCGCCGGCGCGCGCCGCACCCGCTGGTGGGGCCGCCTTCGCTGCACGCCGCCATGCTGAGCGGCGGCGCCGGCCTGAGCACGTACGCTCCGTCCAGCACCGTGCAGATCGAACGCCGCACGGTGCCGGGGGAGACGGAGGCGCAAGCGACGGCGGAGATTCAGGCGATCGTGGATTTGCTGGCCGCAGAGGATGCGGATTTCCACGCGACGGTGCGGCCATTCTTCGTGCGCGAGCCGTTCGAAGTGCCGGCGAGTGCGCGCATAGTGAAGGCGGTGGACCGCGCCGCGGCCAAGGTGCGTGGTTGCGCGGCGGCGGCGGGCGTGGAGACGGTGGTGTGCGGCGCGGGCGGCGCGGGGGCGCACGCGGACGTGGAATGGGTGGACGTGGAATCGGTGGTGAAGCTGGCGGAGATTCTGGCGGAAGCGGCGGCGGATTACTGCGGGTAAGGGCATGCGTGGCAGGTGCGCGAGGCGGAGCCTTCCCGTCCCTGGCCCGGCGGAGCCGGAACCATACAGGGCGTGTATTTGACGCGGAGGCGCGGAGCGAGCGGAGAAGGGCGGGCTGGCGCCATCGGGTCCACGAAAGCCGGCGGCAATTTCGGAGTGCGGCGGAGAAGGGTGTCCAGAGCCTAGCAAAAGTAGTGTTGGACGATCTTATCGGTTGCCTTGAGTCCGCTGCCGGTAAGCAGAATGGCCACGGTATCGTCCGGCCCGATAACGCCGTTCGCCATGAGGGCCGCGGCCGCGGCGGCGGCCGTCGCGGAGGTAGGTTCGACGTAGATGCCCATGCGCCCCAGGGTCTCCGTCATCTGCCAGATGCAGGATTCGGCCACGGTGGCGGCCACGCCATGGGATTCGCGCAGCGCCTGCATGACCAGCCTGTCGCGCACCGGACGCACGACGGCGATGCCCTCCGCGGCGGTGTCTTTCTTCAGCACCGCGGGGATCTCCGACAATCCGGCCTTCCAGGCCTCGTACACCGGAGCGCAGTTTGCCGCCTGGACGGCCACCATGCGGGGCAGGCGCGCAATTAGACCCTCATTGGCGAGATCCTGGAAACCCAGCCAGGCGCCCGCCAGGAGGCTGCCGCCGCCGATGGGCGCCACCACCCAATCCGGGACTTCCCAATGCAACTGCTCGGCGATCTCGTAGGCGACGGTCTTCATGCCCAAGAGAAAATGCGCGCTCCAGT
>JAPKZC010000936.1:14285-16491 GCA_026394025.1 Candidatus Solibacter sp. | reverse complement strand
GGCGATTTCAAGGCATACGACAAAAAGACCGGCAAGCTGGTGCTGGCGCTGACCAGCCAGGAATTTTGGGGCCGGGCAACGGGCAGCGGCGGCCCGGCGAAAAACCCCGATAACAAGGACCCGCGCATGCTTTACGACCCGTCGGCTGGTCGCTGGTACGCTTCCAGCCAGCGCACGGACGGCGCCACCAACGGCAGCACTCCAATCGTATTTGCCCGGTCCGATACCGACGACCCCACGGGCGGATGGAAGGCGGTTCCCTTTTTGGTGGACCCCGAGCTGACGCCGGACACGTTCTGCGACTTCGACGTGATGGGCTACAACGCGGATGCGGTGTACCTCTCGATCAACCAGTTTACGATCAAGGACAAACGCCCGATGCCGGCGGGCACCGCCCTGTTTTCCATCAAGAAAAGCGATCTCAACCAGGCGGAGCCCGTGCTTACGCTGGACCGCCAGCCGCACGTCGGCGACGGCCGCGATTTCGCTCCGGTTCTGGACTACGATGGGAAATCGCGGGTGATCTCGTTTCTCGCACGCATCACGCAACGCGGTTTGACCACCGACGCATTTCTGCGCCACGACATCGCCGGCGACGCCAAGACCTGGAAGCTGCAACGCGCCGCCGCGCCGGTTCGCATCCTGCCAGGGGTGGAGTGGGAGAAGTCGCGATACGTCGCCACGGTGGCACAGCCGGGTGGGCGCGACATAGCGGCGGCCTCCGGGGTGCCGACGCCGGCGCCGCTGGTCAACGGCGAAATCTGGCTGGTGTATACTGTCGCCCTTCCCGAGGACCCGAAGCGCAGCGGATTTCGCTGGCTGCGGATGCGCGCCGCGGACAACACTATCGTGGAAAGCGGGATTCTGTGGGATCCGAAGGTGAACCTGTTGAATCCGTCGATCGCGGCGGACGCTTTGGGCAACGTGGTGGTGGGCGGCCACGGTACCGGACCGGAGAACTTCGTCGGGGCGTACGCATTTGCCGGGCGGCTGGCCAACGGGACCGTCAAGTTCGATGGGCTGCTTACGGTCAAGGCCGGGGCCGGGGACCACAACGCCAGTGTGCGTTGGGGAGATTACACCGTGACCCTGCCGGACGTCACGGCGCCGGGGAGCTTCTGGCTGTTCCAGGCGACGGCCCAGGCTAACGGCGATTGGGCCATGCAGATCTCACAACTCGTGTTTCCGCGGCGTTGAGCCCCGGCGGCTCCGGCCGCCAGTTCCGCGTTTGCCCCATGGACATATACTGAAGCTGTGAATATTTCGCGGCGTGCGTTCGTGGGCGGACTGGCATCGTTGCCGTTGTTGGCGGCGGACGAGGGGTGGATCCCGTTGTTCAACGGGAAAGATCTGAACGGGTGGCGGCCCAGCGAGAATAAGGACGCCTGGAAAGTCCGCGACGGGCAGTTAGTGGCGGACGGGGCGCGGTCGCACCTGTTCTACACGGGGCGGGATTTCAAGAACTTCGAACTCGAAGTGGAGGCGCTGGCGCAAACGGCGTGCAACTCGGGAGTCTATTTTCACACCGCGTACCAGGAGACCGGGTTCCCGATCAAAGGCTTCGAAGTCCAGATCAACAATACGGCCACCGGCGAGGGCACGTATCGCGAGCGCAAGAAGACAGGGTCGCTGTACGGGCTGCGCAACGTCTACAAGCAACTGATCGCCGACGGCCAGTGGTTCAAGATGAATGTGCTGGTGCGCGGCAAGAATGTGCAGGTGCGGCTGGACAACGTGCTGGTGGCGGAGTACAACGAGCCTACGCCGCCGGTGATTCCGGCCGGGATGGAGCGGGAACGGTTCCTGGACCACGGCACGTTCGCGCTGCAATGCCACAACGAAGGCGCGGTGGCGCGCTTCCGCAGCATCCGTGTGCGGCCGCTGGCGGACGATGCCACGGCTCCGGAGGCGGTGGCGCCGGTGGTGGACGCGACGTTCCGGAAGCTGATCGATATTGGCCGGAACAATTATCCGGTGGTGGATTATCACGTCCATCTGAAGCTCGGGCTGACGCTGGAGCAGGCGCTGGCGCGCTCGCGGCGCGATGGCATCGGGTACGGGATCGCGGTCAACTGCGGCAAGGGGTTCCCCATCGAGAGCGACGCGGGGGTGATCGCGTTTTTCGAAAGCATGAAGGGACAGCCGTGCTTCATCGCGATGCAGGCCGAGGGACGCGAGTGGACACAGATGTTCACGCGCAAGGCGG
>JAPKZC010000936.1:10016-14262 GCA_026394025.1 Candidatus Solibacter sp. | reverse complement strand
GCTTGATCGCCGACGCGCAGGAGTTCATGGACACGCTGGTGGAGCGTGCGGTGGGGATTCTGGAGCACGAGCCGATTGATATTTACGTGAACCCGACCTTCATCCCGGATCAACTGGCCAAGGACTACGACAAGCTGTGGACTCCAGCGAGGATGCAGCAGGTGGTGGACGCGGCGGCGAAGAATCATGTGGCGATCGAACTCAACGACCGCTACAAGTTACCTGGGGCGGCGTTCGTCAAGATGGCGAAGGCGGCGGGGTGCAAATTCAGCTTCGGCACGAACAATGTCGGGCCGAACGACTTACTGCGCAGCGAGTACGGGCTGAAAATGATCGACGAGTGCAAGCTGGGGTGGCAGGACTTTTTCGTGCCGGGGGCATGGTGGCCGAAAGCGATGGAGCGCAAGGGCGATCTGCTGAAGGCGTGAAGGGTGTGACAAACTGGTCTGGTGATCGGACGGACGATTTCGCACTACAAGGTGATTGAAAAGCTGGGCGCCGGCGGCATGGGCGATATCTATAAAGCCCAGGACGCGCGGCTCAATCGCATGGTGGCGATCAAGGCGCTGACCCATGCCAGCGCGGGGGATAAGGACCGGCGGCGGCGGTTCATCCAGGAGGCGCAGGCGGCCTCCGGACTGAATCACCCCAACATCATCACCATCTACGACATTGTTTCGGAGGAAGACTCCGAGTACATGGTGATGGAGTTGGTGAGTGGCAAGACGCTGGCGGATTTGATTCCTCCGGGCGGCGTGGGGGTGGCCAAGACGCTGCAATACAGCACGCAGATGGCGGATGCGTTGCGCGCGGCGCACGCGGCGGGGATTGTGCACCGCGATCTCAAGCCGGGCAACGTGATGGTGACGGATTCGGGGCTGGTGAAGGTTTTGGATTTCGGCCTGGCGAAAATCAACGTGGCGACGGAACTGACCGACGAGACGCAAACGCTCGAGGCGGCGCCATTGACGGTGGAAGGCTCGATTCTCGGGACGGTGGCGTACATGTCGCCGGAGCAGGCGCAGGGCAAGAAGGTGGACGCGCGCAGTGACATTTTCTCCTTCGGCGTGGTGATATACGAGATGCTGACGGGGACGAAGGCGTTCCCAGGAGACTCGGCGATCACCACGCTGACGGCGATATTGCGCGACGAGGTCAAGCCGGTAGCGGACCTGGTGGCGAACGTACCGCCGGAAGTGGTGGAGATCATTTCGCTGGCATTACGCAAAGATCCGAAGGACCGCTGGCAGAGCACGCAGGTGATGTACACGGTGCTGGCGGCGCAGAAGGCGAGATTCGATTCGGGGGTGATCAGCAATCCGGGGTTCGTACCGCCAGTGGGAAGGCCAGTGTCGCAAGCCCCGGCGTGGCTGCCTCCGCGGGAGTCCTCACAAGGGCCAACGCCGGTGGGAATTCCCCCGCGCGCGGCGTAGAAGGGGCGGAGGCAGTGGATTTGGATCGTGATCGGGCTGAGCTTCGCGTATTGGGGGATGTGCGGCCGCTCGCGGAACGTGCGCGTTAAACGGAGCGTGGGAATTCCTGGGCTGTCCATAGCGATCCCGCCCGGGGCTCCGGCGGCACCGGACACGCCGTTGCTGGAAAAGAAGGGGGTGCTCACCAACCAGAGCATCATCGAGATGGTGGGCGCCGAAGTGCCGGAAGCGGTGATCATCGGCCACATACGGGCGTCGAAGACGAAGTTCGATCTTTCGACGACGGAGATCATCAAGTTGTCACAGGCCGATGTGCCGGCGGCGGTGATCGAGGCGATGCGCAAGCCGGTCGCGCCCGCGGCTGTGGCGGTGACGCCTCCAGCGGTGACGCGGCAGGTGGTGTTGGTGGACAGCGTGCCGTTTGAGATCACGCTGATGGAGGACGTGCCCAACGATCCCGCGGAGGGACTGGCGCTGCATTTCGAGGCAGCGAAGGATTACCAGGTGGACGGCGCGGTGGTGATTGCCAAGGGCGCGGCGGTGACGGGAGAAGTGCTGGCGGCGGGCAAGAAGAACATTCTGCGGCGCGGCGGCAAGCCGATGTTCCGGCTGATTGCGGTGGATGCGGTGGACCGGACGAAGGTGAAGGTGAAGGCAGCGCCGGGGCGAGGTTCGGAAAAAAACGAAAGGAATGTCGAGCCGCCGGGACATCGGGGGAAGGAATCGCTGGCGCCGGCGGGCAGCACCTATCTGGCGTACATCGACGGGGACCAGACGGTGGCGGTGAAGAAGTAGGACATCCGGCAGGGTGGTGCCGTATGATGGCAGGATGTTCCATGTACTGCCGATTTACCCGTCGCGCATTCTCGCCGCCGTTGTCGCCATACCGATGCTGTATGCGGCGGACGCTGTTCCTCGCGAATGGCCGGTCTACGGGGGCGGGCCGGAAAGCATCCGGCACTCGACCCTCAAGCAGATCAACCGTACCAATGTGAACCAACTGACCGTGGCCTGGTCCTACGATGCGCAGGACGGTCCGGGCGGATTGCAGACCAGCCCGATCGTGGTTGGCGGGGTGCTCTACGCCAACACTCCGAAGCACCGCGTGATCGCGCTGGACGCGGCCACCGGGAAACTGCTCTGGAAGTTCGATTCCGGGCTGGACCTGCGCGGGCCGAATCGCGGCGTCACCTACTGGGCTGAAGGCGACGACCGGCGAATTTTCGCGGCGG
The DNA here is from genome assembly GCA_026394025.1 of Candidatus Solibacter sp. Classification (GTDB taxonomy): domain Bacteria; phylum Acidobacteriota; class Terriglobia; order Bryobacterales; family Bryobacteraceae; genus Solibacter. The sequence continues at coordinate 11,597 of JAPKZC010000936.1, read as the reverse complement.
CAGGGAGCTACGTTTACGGGCTGGACGCGCGCACCGGCAAGCCGATCGCGGGCTTCGGCGGTGCCGGGCGGATCGATCTGCGCGAGGGACTGGGACGCGACGCGGCGCAGCAATCGGTGGTGCTCACCACGCCGGGCGCGATCTACAAAGACTTGCTGATTGTCGGCGGCCGGACATCGGAGGGGCTGCCCGCGTCGCCGGGCGATGTGCGCGCGTACGATGTGCGGACCGGGAAGGTGCGCTGGAGCTTCCACACGATTCCGCATCCGGGCGAATTCGGCTATGACACGTGGCCGAAAGATGCCTGGACGTACAGCGGCTCGGCGAACAACTGGGCGGGCATGGCGGTGGACCAGAAGCGCGGCATCGTGTACGCGCCCACGGGCAGCGCGGCGGCGGATTTCTACGGCGCCAACCGGTTGGGCGACAACCTCTTCGCCAATACGCTGTTGGCGCTGGACGCCAATACCGGCAAGCGCCTCTGGCATTTTCAAGCGGTGAAGCACGATCTTTGGGACCGCGATTTCCCTTCGCCGCCTAGCCTGGTAACGGTGCGGCAGAACGGCCGGCTGGTGGACGCGGTGGCACAGACCACCAAGCACGGCTATGTATTTCTGTTCGATCGCAACGGCAAGCCGCTGTTCCCTATCGAATCCCGCAAGTATCCGGCGAGCACAGTGCCCGGAGAGGTGGCTGCGGAGACACAATCGCTGCCCACGCGGCCGGCGCCGTTCGCGCGGCAGACGCTGACGGAGAGCATGCTCACCAATCGCACGCCGGAAGCGCACCAGTGGGCGCTCGGACAGTTCCGGAAATTCACCAGCGCGGGGCAGTTCGTCCCGCCGGGCGTGGGCACGGAGACGGTGATTTTTCCGGGCTTCGATGGCGGCGCGGAGTGGGGCGGGTCGGCCTTCGACCCGGAGAGCGGACTGCTCTACGTCAATTCGACGGAGATGGCCTGGACCGCAAGTCTGGCGGAAACCGGGAGCGGAATGTCGGGACGGCAAGTGTATCTGACGCAGTGCGCGGTCTGTCATCGCGACGATCGCGGGGGAGCGCCGCCGCTGATTCCGTCGCTAGGGGACCTGGCGAGCCGGCGTAAGGCGGCGGAGGTCAGCGCGGTCATCCGGCAGGGCGCGGGGCGCATGCCGGGTTTCCCCAACTTGTCGCGGCCATCGCTGGAGGCTTTGGTGCAGTTCGTGATTAGCGGGGAAGATAAGGAGATGGAGAGCAAGGCGGCGGCGCCGACGGACTTGAAGTACCGCTTCACGGGATATCACAAGTTCGTGGACGATGAGGGATACCCGGCGATCGCGCCGCCATGGGGGACGCTGAACGCGATCAACTTGAATACCGGCGAGTACGCGTGGAAGATACCGTTTGGGGAGTATCCCGAATTGGCGGACAAGGGCATGAAGGAGACGGGCAGCGAAAACTACGGAGGTCCGATTGTGACGGCGGGGGGGCTCGTGTTTATCGGCGCCACGAGCTTCGATAAGAAGCTGCGCGCGTTCGATAAGGACACGGGCAAGCTGCTGTGGCAGACGACGCTTCCGTTTGCCGGAAATGCGACGCCGGCGA
>JAPKZC010000936.1:3413-9912 GCA_026394025.1 Candidatus Solibacter sp. | reverse complement strand
GCAGTTCGTGGTGATTGCGGCGGGCGGCGGAAAATCGCGCGCGGCGTCGGGCGGGATGTACGTGGCGTTTGCGCTGGCGGAGAGATAACTGGGGGTGGAAATCTGAATTGAGGCGCGCTATGGTCTGCTTTGGACCACGCCAAGATCAACTCACTGCGGCGGCGCAGGTTTCTGCGGATCGCTGGAACGGCCACGGCATGTGGCGCGCTGGCATCGTGCGGGCGGGAGAGCACTCCGTGGCGCTTCCTGACCGCCGCTGAAGGCAGGACGCTCGCGGCGATTTGCGAGCAGATCATACCCACCGATCAGACACCGGGCGCGGCGTGGGCGGGAGTGGTGAACTTCATCGACCGCCAATTGATGGGTCCCTACCGGCGGCAACAGGGCGCCTATCGCTCCGGGCTGATTGAGATGGATCGGGCCGCCGCCGGCAAGTTTGGTAAGGACTTCGCCGCGCTCGATGGGCCACATCAGACGGCATTGCTGCAATCGCTGGAAGGCGGCGCGAAGCGCTTCTTCTCCGCCGTGATCGCGCACACCATGCAGGGCTATTACGGCGACCCGCGGCACGGCGGCAATTGCGACGCCGTGAGCTGGCGCATGCTTGGCGTGCCGGTGATTCCCATTCGCGGGCGCAACCGCTACGAACTGCCGAAGCAGGGGGCCTGAGCGATGGCACTCCAACACGTGAATGTGGTTATCGTGGGGGCGGGGGCCGGGGGCGGTGTTGCGGCCAAGGAACTGGCGGCGGGTGGGCTCAGCGTGGTCCTGTTGGAACGCGGGAAGTGGTATTCGGCGGCCGACTGCCGGAAAGACGATCTGCGGAACCAGCGCACCTCGGTACTGGGCAACAACTCAGGGCCGGACGAAGAGCGCAATCCGCGCGTGGTGGTGGATCTCAACGGGCGAGAGCGCGTGGTGCTGCCCAGCGAGGGCGGCTATAGCAACAATGCCGGGTGCGTCGGCGGCGGCACCCTCACTTACGGCGCGCAGGCGAGCTGGAGCCGTACTACGAGAACGCCGAATACGAAATCGGCGTCTCCGGCGACGTCTCGCCGGACCCGTTTCACGGGCCGCGCCGCAAGCCGCTGCCCATGCCGCCGCTGCCGGTGAATCGCGAATACACCCTTCTCAAGCCCGCCGCCCAACGCCTCGGGCTGCACCCGTTCGATATCCCCATGCTGCGCAACTCCGTGCCATACGGCGGGAGGCCGCCCTGCATGCAGTGCCGCTGGTGCGTAGGATTCGCCTGTGAAGTGAACGCCAAATGCGGTACGCAGAACACCTCGATTCCGGCGGCGCTGGCCACTGGGAATTGCGAACTGCGAACCGGGTGCATGGCGCGGGAAGTGATGACCGACGCGCGCGGGCGTGCCACCGGCGTGGCGTATTACGATGCGGACGACCGGCTGCGCGAACAGACCGCGGATATCGTGATCGTCTCCTCGGCGGCGGTGGAATCGGCTCGCCTGCTGTTGAATTCGAAGAGCAAGATGCACCCGGCGGGTTTGGGCAATCGCTACGGCTGGGTGGGGCGCAACTTTCAGGGACACTCGTACTCAGGGGCGTATGGGCTGTTCGATTTCGAAACGTACGACGATATCGGGCCAGGCGCGAGCATCGCGGTGTGCGACTACAACCACGGCACACCGGGCCTGATCGGTGGCGCCATGCTGGCCAATGAGTTCATCCGTCTGCCGTACCAGTTCGTGGGTACGGCGCCGCCCGGGGTGCCGCAGTGGGGACGCGGCCATAAGGACTACATGCGCCAGTGGTACCGCCGCAGTATGGCCGTCCAGGGGCCGACCCAGGAGATTCCAATTGCGGAATCGCGCGTGGATGTCGACGCCAAGGTGAAGGACTTTTGGGGGCTCCCAGTGGCGCGACTGTCCGGCGGCAAGCATCCGAAGACGATGGAGACGGCCGCCGCGATGACGGACAAGGCCGAGGCGTGGCTGAAGGCGGCAGGCGCAATCCGCACGTGGAAGAAGCTGCCGGGGAAGGGCACCAGCGGGGGCCAGCACCAGGCGGGTACGTGCCGCATGGGCGACGATCCGCGGGTTTCGGTAGTGGACAAGTACTGCCGCGTGCACGATCAAGACAATCTATATGTGATCGATGGCAGCGTACACGTGACTAATGGCGGGTTCAACCCGGTGCTGACCATCATGGCGATTGCGTACTACGCCGCCGAGCGCATCGTGAAATTGCGGAAGGGGCGCGGCGTATGAAGCGCACCTTGCTGCGCGGCGGCCTCGTGGCCGCCGCCGTCATCATCGTGCTGGCGCTTCCGGCGGGAAGTCTGTACTACGAGTACAATGCCGGGGCCTCCTGTGCGCGCTGCCACGAGATCCGCAAGAACTACGATGCCTGGCATGCCTCCAGCCATCGGGACATAGCGTGCGGCGCCTGCCACGGCGAGATCACCACCCTGGACGCGGGCTTCCATTTGGGAAATCTGAGGCGCCTGGTGCGCCACGTGCGGCAGGGGTTCCAAGACCCCGTCCGCCTGGGCACGAAAGATATTCCGCGCCTGATGGAGCGCTGCCGCTCTTGCCACCGGCAGGAGTTCGCGCAGTGGCAAACCGGGGCGCACAGCGCGACGTACGGGCGGCTGTTTCTGGATGAAAAGCACAATCGCGGGCGTCTGCTGATGGACGATTGCCTGCGCTGCCACGGCATGCATTTTGAAGGCGGCATCGGGGATCTCGTGGCGCCGGTGGATGCCAAAGGACCATGGCGTCTGCTGCGGCCCGAACTGGCGGACCAGCCGGCGATTCCGTGCCTGAGCTGCCATCAGGTGCACCGCGAGGGGGAACTACTGCCTAAGGCGGCTCGTCCGTTTGCGGCACAGGCGGCGAGATCTGCTGCGAAGCAGGAGGTGTTGCGTCCGTCGGTGGGACTCTTCGACCGGCGGGAGCAGAGGCATTTCCCCGTGGAGTTATTGCCGCTGCCCGCCATGCGGGACGGCGCACGCGCGGTGAAGATCAGCCCGGATACCCGCCAGGCGCTGTGCTATCAGTGCCACGCGCCGCTGGCGGCCGGAGCGGTGGGCTCCGGCGACGACCGTACGCCGGTGGGCGTGCATGAGGGGCTGAGTTGCCTGGCGTGCCATCTGAAGCACGGGCAGCAGACGCGGGCTTCGTGCGCCAACTGCCATCCGCGCCTCTCGAATTGCGGTCTGGACGTGGAGAAGATGGACACTTCTTTCGTGAGTACGGCGAGCAGCCACAACGTTCATTTCGTGAAATGCGCGGACTGCCATCCGAAAGGAATTCCGCCGAAGCGTGCTCACCGTGCGGGTACTCGGTGACCCACAAGTCCATTCCCTTGCCGGCACCAAACTTGTTTGCATCGTTGAAGTCCGGCATATCGGACATCCTGTTGGCATTGGCGAGGGGGGCGATCATCTTCCTATCGATCTGGTCGCCGATATCGGCCTCGCACCTTCGCCTGAAGGAGCCTTGGTCAGTTCTGTACCTCTCATTCTGGAGGTTGGTTGGTCGGCCAAAGGCTCGGGCACTACCGTATCCTCGAAACGCTCGGCGAGCGGAGCCTTCTTCTTTCGAGGACGCCGCAGAGTCTGTCTTTCAGATCCGCTTGAGCAAGTCCCGAGTATAACGGACGCACACTTCGAGGTCCGCACACTGCTGTTCGCCGCGGCTAACGCCCGGCTTTGGCGGCGCGGCCGGCACCGGCTTCCCACGCTCCGCCAGCGCCAGGAAACGGCTCAGCTCCGAGGCTGGCATCTTGGAGAAATCCTTAAAGGTGGCGGGATCGAAGACCCGAGCGAGGCGCGGCTGGCCAGAAACCAAATTCTCGAACGTGATCGGCACGCCGGGACGCAACTGAATGAACTTCCTGATCCAGCCGTCGATATCGACGTTACCGTCCCCCATGTTGACCCAGCGTATCGCCACCCCCTCCGGCACGCGCCAGACGGCGGTGTCGCGGATGTGACTGACTTCCGCATAGGGGCCGAGCAACTCGAGCGTGAGATGCGGGTCTTCCATCATCCACAGGGAGTTGCCGGGATCGAGGCAGACCCCGAGCACGTCCTTGCCGGCTTCTTCCACCAGCGTCTTAAGTTCTCGGGCCTGGAAGTCACCGCCGTGGTTCTCGACCGCCAGCTTCAAGCCCGAATCCAGGATGCGCGACCGCATCGAGCGCACCACTTTGAGAGTGTTCTCCATGTGCATCTCGATCTGCGGCCGTTCCTTCGCCAGGCCGACGGTTACGCGCAGGCCTCTGACACCGAGCGTGCGCGCAACATTCAGCGCGAGGGTAAGCTGCTCTTCCACGGTGCCGAATTGGGGATTGAAACCGGTGGAACTGGGACAGATGCATCCGTCCGAAAGGATGAGGCCCATTCCCAGTTTGCCGGCATGGTCCTTGATCCCCTTTAACGCCGCCGAATCGGTCTGCATATCGCGCGGCACGGAGATCATTGCAACTTGCACGTCGATTTTGGCCAGGTAGTCCATGAACTGGACCGGCGTCCATTTATTCTGGCTGACGCTGCCTGCCTCGACGCCGAATTCAACCGGTGCGCGCTGCTGCGCGAAGGCCGGTGCGGCCACCGCACCCGCGGCGGCCAGGAACGCTCTTCTGTTCATTCCCATCTCATGATCCTTTCTTCCCTTACGTCCTGGGGTGCTCTAAACTGAACCGCAGTGAAACCTGCATCTGCCTCGGTGACCGGGCGGAAGTTGCCGTGCCAAACAGGCCGTTGGTCTGAGCTCCCGTGGCCGGGTCGAACCGCGCCCCGGTGTCCATGCCGCTGAACTGCGTGTGGTTGGGCAGGTTGTAGATCTCCCAACGCAGTTGCAGCGACCGCTGCTCGCCCTTGATCGGGAAAAGCTTGAAAACGGTCAGGTCCCAGTTGTTGATTCCCGGGCCGCGGACCATGGTCCTCGGCGCGTTACCCGGATCTCCCTTCCCTGGCAGCGCGAAGGCCGCGGTGTTGAACATGTGCTCAATCGTATGCTTGCTGTGGGGAATTCGTGGGTCCGCGATGACGAGGACCCGCTGCCCATCCCCACCTCCGGTCAGGTCCGCGCTGTTGGTCGTCGACAAACCTATCCCGCTCGGGGTACCGCTGCTGAAGCTGGTAATCCCGGAAACCTGCCAGTTGTCGAACGCGTGGTGTACAACAGGGCCCTGCGCAGTCACGGCGATGGTCTCCGTCAGCGAGCCGACGTTCAACTGGATGTCGCCGAGCGATAACCGGGCGCTGGCGGTCAGCGCATTTCCCGTCCTTTGATACGTTTGAAAACTCTGGCTTTCCACGCGTACGGTGTAGGCCTTGGGCAGCAGGGACGGCACAACAAAGCCGCCGGTCATGTCGGAGGTGGCGGACCTCTGGTCACGCGTACCGTCGTTGATCAGCATCACCTTGGCGCCCACGATGACATTCCCCGAGGGGTCGGTCACCGTGCCCAGGATGGTGCCCGTAATGGTCTGCGTCCAGGAGACGCCACCCGTGGAAATTAACAGAATCGCCACGACCAGCATCGTGGCCGCGGACAGGAGAACTGAACGTTGCACAGCCTCACTCCACTCCAGGGGTCGATCCTGCTGGCCGACAGCCTGCGGACCGAGGTCTGCTCTCAAAAGCAGACAACGACGCAACACGCAACGGTACCGCGCCGACGTGCCTTCCCCTGACGCCGGAATTCAAGAGCTACACGATCTCATCACGGTTCGCCGCTCTTGTCAATGCAAAGCTCTTCTACAGGGGAGTTGTTGACATTGAGCCATTTCAAGCCGGGAAATCGTGAAAAATCGGTATCCGCGGTGCGGGTCTTCGTCCAGTTGCCAGGCGAGATCCTTCAAGCGCCGCTGGTCGATGCCAGGCAGGGGGTTGCCCGGATGCGGTTCGTCGACCGACTCCGCGAAGTGCGCTCGACGCTAGCCGACGCTTTACATGGACTCGGGGGGTTTTGTGCCGGTATCTCGTCAGTTGGCGGCCCTAGCCCCGCCGCGCCTGTTCGATCTCGCCGATTTCCTCCGGCGATAACTGGAATTCCAAGGCGCCCACTACCCCGGCAGCCTGTTCGGAGCTGCGCATGCCGACGATGGCAGCCGTGACCGCCGGATGCCGTAGCGTCCACGCGATGGCCACCTCACCCGCCCCACGCCCGTGTCGCGCCCCGATCTCCTTCATCAAATCGGCCAGCGCCAGATTGCGCGTCAGTTGCGGCTCCTGGAACGCCGGGGCGCGGCGGCGGAAATCGTCTTCCGGCAGAGCCGCCACCCTCTCGCGCGTCATCTTGCCGGTGAGCAACCCGCTCTTCATCGGCGAATAGACGATCACGCCGATACCGTGCTCCTGGCAGTACGGCAGTTGCGCGTCCTGCACCTCCGGGGAAACCGCTGAATATGGCGGCTGTAGCGAGGTGATGGGCGCGATCGCGCGGCACCGCTCCAGTTGGGCCACGCTACAGTTGGAGACGCCAATCCAGCGGACCTTACCTTCTTCCTTCAGCCGCGCCAGCGT
>JAPKZC010000936.1:1727-3363 GCA_026394025.1 Candidatus Solibacter sp. | reverse complement strand
TCATCGGGCTCCGGCCAGTGGATTTGGTAGAGGTCTATCACGTCCACTTTGAGCCGGCGCAGGCTGTCCTCGCACTCCCGGCGGACGGAATCGCGCTTCAGCACCTTCTGGATTTCGCGCTTCTCATTCCACGTCCGCGCGCACTTGGTAAATACGTAGGGCTTGTTCGACCGGCCCTCCAGCGCGCGCGCCACCACTTCCTCGGAATGCCCGAGTCCGTAGACCGCCGCCGTATCGACCCAGTTCACGCCATGATCGAGCGCCGCGTGGATGGCGGAAATCGACTGGTCGTCATCCTGCGGTCCCCACGCGAACGCCCATCCCCCGCCACCCATCGCCCAGGCGCCGACGCCGATCGGGGTCAACTCCATATCGCTGTTGCCGAGCCGTTTCTTCTGCATCTCTTCTACAATAACGGAGTTGACCGATCCTGCAAAAGCCGGCGGCGGAGTGCACCGCATGTACGGTTTTCACGCGGCTTCAAGATTTCTGGAAAGCGTCCGATATGTATACGATGGATGTAATGAACGCCGCGCTCGTCGGCATGCAGAATGCCCAGAGCACCTTGGGCCGGACCGCGGAACGTATCGCCGGCGCGTCCCCTATACCGTCCGATTCGGTCGACCTCGGCACCGAAATGGTCGCCTTGCTTGCCGCCCGCAATCAGTATCAAGCCAATGCCCGGGTCTTTCAGGCGGGCGATAAAATGCAGAAGAAGCTGCTCGATATTCTGGTGTGAGCGGCTTTGCCGCCGGGCAGCGCTGGTGAGCCCGAATGTGGCGCTAGCCCCGCCACGCCACGCCCACGCTAAGCGTCTTCTTGGCGTATTCGAAACTCCGCTCGAGGTCGATGCGCTGCTGCTCTTTCAGCGCTTCGTCCATTACGGCGGGTCGCTTGCCGCCCACGTCCTCAATCACCATCGCGCCCATGAACGGGTGACCGCTCTTGGCCAGCGCCACGAAGCGCGCGAACTCACCCGCCGGCATCTTCGGAAACGCCTTCCAGAAATCGGCTTCCAGATACGGCAGGATGCGCGGCGGACGCCCGGTGATGATCTCCAGTTGCATCGACGATTGCGGGCACAGTCTGCGGAACTCCCGCACAAAACGCACCAGATCCACATTGCCGTCGCCCAGCGCCACCCACTGGCCGGCGGCGCCGCGCGCGTGCTCGAATACCACCGAATCGCGCACGTGCGTGGTGATGACATACGGCGCCAGCGTTTCCAGCGTCACGAACGGGTCTTCCACACACCAGATCGGGTTGCCGGTGTCCAGACAGGCGGCGACGAAATCCTTGCCCGATTCCTCAATCACCGTCTTCACTTCCCGCGCCTGCATGTCGCCCGAATGGTTCTCCAGCGCCAGCTTCACCCCCAGGTCCATCGCCTCCGCGCGAACCGAGCGGAACACCTTGATGGTGTTCTCCATGTGCGCCTCGATGGGCAGCGGCCCCAAGCGGTCTTCGCTCGAACCCATGTAGCAGCGCATGGAGCTCGAGCCCACTGCCTTGGACACCTTCAGCCCGTCGATCAGTTGCTGGCGCGCCGGCGGGCCGTTCTTGTTGAACGCCTTGGCCGATTCGCAGATACAGCCCATGCCGCTATCGATCGAAATGCGATGTCGTTGGGCGCGAT
>JAPKZC010000936.1:0-1713 GCA_026394025.1 Candidatus Solibacter sp. | reverse complement strand
GCGATCCTTCACCTCTTGCAGGTTCCGCGCGTCGAGCGGTCCGTAATCGCCCAGTGCGGAAAACTGGACCGTATCCAGCTTTAGCCCGGCCGCGTAGTCCAACAGTTGCGTGCCCTTCCACTTGAATGCGCGCACCGAGTAGGTGTCGAAGCCCAGTTTGACGGGCACTTCCTCGGCCGCCGCGGACCTCATCGCCGCAGCCGCGGCAGGTAGGGTCTGTAGGAACGTACGACGCAGCATGATGCTACTGTAGCTCACCTGCACGCGGTGCGGCCACGTCCGGTGCGTTTCCAAGGGGCTCCCGCCCACTTGGCATCCTCCTTGCTCTATCCACCGCATGAACCGCCAAAGTGCTTGTTGTTCATGGATTTCGAAGTGGAGGGCGTGCCGATTGGGCACACCCATGTGACCCCAGGGCATCACACCGGGGTGGCGGTAAGCCTTGCTATAATTGAACATTCTAGATCTATACGTTCAGGTCCAACGACATTGCGCATGAAGTGCATCTCCATACTTTTGCTCTGCGCGGCCGCGGTATGCGCCGCTGACTTTACCACGGGACAGGCCGCACGCCTGGTGATCGGGCAGAAAACCTCCAATTCCAGCGACACGATTCTCGGCGGGGCCAGCGGCCTCGCCTACGCAGCCGACACGCTGTTCGTCGCCGACTCGAATCGGGTGGGAGCTTCGCCCAGCAATCACCGCGTGCTCCTGTACCAAAATCTCTCCGGCATGCTCCCACGGCCCACCGACGAGCTGAAATACAACAGTAAGTGCCCGGCCTGCGTCGGTCATGCGACGCTCGTTCTGGGACAACCGGATTTCACCACCGCGACGGAGAATCTGGCGGCCACCAACACCACCCTGCGCCTGCCCACCGCCGTGGCCTCCGATGGCGTCCACGTGGTCGTGGCGGACACCAACCACAATCGCGTGCTCATCTGGAACCGCATTCCCACCAACAACAACGCGCCGGCCGATGTGGTGGTGGGTCAGCAAACCTTTAACACCACTTCGCTGCCCGGCAACACACCCAATGCCAAGTCGATGCGCGGCCCGCAGGGAGTGTGGATTCAGAATGGCCGCCTATACGTCGCCGACACGCAGAATAACCGCGTGCTGATTTATAACCGCATCCCGACCAGTAACGGCGCTGCCGCCGATGTCGTGCTCGGACAGCCGGATTTCACTACGTTCGTCGAACCCGACCTCACTCAACAGAAGAACGAGGTTACCGCCAAGCAGGTGCTCAACCCGGTCTCGGTCAGTTCCGACGGCGCCCACCTCTTCGTCACCGACCTGGGTTACAACCGCGTGCTGATCTGGAACTCTATTCCCACCTCCAACGGGCAGGCCGCCGACGTGGCGGTGGGCCAGCCGGACCTGGTCAGTTCCATCGCCAATTACGGATATAAGACCGATACCGCCGACACGACCGTGCCAAAGAAACAGACGCCGGTCCTGTGTCCGGTGTCCAATGGCACGGACATCAACAGCAACCTCACCTACCCTACCTTGTGCAATGCCACCTTGAGCTTTCCGCGCTTTGCGCTGGCGGCGAACGGTCGGCTGTTCATCGCCGATGGCGGCAACGACCGGGTCCTGGTCTTCAATACGATCCCCACCCAAAATGGCGCGTCGGCGGATCTGGTAATCGGCCAGATCGGCGGTTCCGTCAACCAGGCTTCAGACGCGGCGGATTCGCTGCGCACC
>JAPKZC010000702.1:2721-4081 GCA_026394025.1 Candidatus Solibacter sp. | reverse complement strand
CTGGAACAGGCGCTGCGCCTCGATGACCTTACCCTGATTCTGAAGCTCTTTGTGCCACCACTCCAGCTCGTTGCGGATGCCGTTCATGGCGGCCTCTTTGGTTTCGGCCGACATCACGTAGTGGGTCTTGGGATAAATCGGCAGGCGCTGGTAGGTCTGCTTGACCTGGCCCAGCAGGGGGTCGATCTGCGAGAGGTTCTCCACCTCATCGCCCCAGAGTTCGATGCGGTAAGCATCGTCGTCGTAGGTGGGGAAGACCTCGATCACGTCGCCGCGCACGCGGAACGTGCCGCGTTTGAAATCGGTGTCGTTGCGGTCGTACAGAATCTCCACCAGCCGGGTGACAATCTGATTGCGCGAAATGTGCTGGCCTTTTTCCAGCATCAGCAGCATGCCGTAGTAGGCCTCCGGGGACCCCAGGCCGTAGATGCAACTGACGCTGGAGACGATCACGCAATCGCGCCGCTCGAAGAGGCTCTTGGTGGCGGCCAGGCGGAGTTTATCCAACTCGTCGTTGACGGTGGCATCCTTTTCGATGTAGACGTCGCTGGCGGGGATGTAGGCTTCGGGCTGGTAATAGTCGTAGTAACTGACGAAGTACTCCACCGCGGCGTCGGGGAAGAACGTCTTGAACTCGTGGTAGAGCTGGGCGGCAAGCGTCTTGTTGTGCGCCAGGATCAAGGCCGGGCGGTTGACCGCCTCAATGACCTTGGCCATGGTGAAGGTCTTGCCGCTCCCGGTGACGCCGAGCAGCACCTGATGCGATTCCCCCTCGCGAACGCCGCGCGTGAGCTCCGCGATGGCGCTCTCCTGATCGCCGCGCGGCTGGTAGCTGACGGCCAGTCGAAAGCTCATGAATCTAGATTGGCACAACACGAAGGAGTCTATTCAACGCAGAGGCGCAGAGACGCAGAGATAAGCGCAGAGAAAGACGCGAACCATATCGGACCATCCCCAACGGAAGCCATGGCTCCGACCTTCTGATTTCTCTGCGCTTATCTCTGCGCCTCTGCGTTGAATAGACTCCTCGGCCCTACTTCAGCGCCGCGCCCTTCGCCGAACCCGCGTACAGGCCGTTGAACAGCAGCTTGAACGTGCCGTGCGGCTGGTCTCGGAAATTCACTTCCGGACCGAGCAGGAACACCTTGCCTTCGCCCACCGACGCTTCCGCGAAGACGGTGCCGCCGTCGAGGTATTGCTGCCCCCACGCCCAACCGCTCTCCAAGGGTTCCGACCCGCTGAACCAGCCGACGGCGTTGGTCTTCTTCATGGCCGCGGTGGGCTCCATGCGGAATACCGGGCTGTTGTCGTAGAACACCGTCACCTGGTCGTCCATGCCGTAGGCCAGCGGATTGGTGTT
>JAPKZC010000702.1:0-2674 GCA_026394025.1 Candidatus Solibacter sp. | reverse complement strand
AGCAGCGAACCCGGAATGTAGAACTTCTCGCCCGGTAGCGCGCGATCCCTGCCGTCAGCGCCCTTTTCGACCAGGTGATTCTTCACCGGAATGCCGAACACTTCGGCGATGCTCGTGGAACTGCCGATGGTCACGATGCTGCCGCCGCTCTCCACGAACTTCTTGAGTTGGGGCATGGTCTTGTCGTCGGAGATACGGCCCAGCATGTTCTGGTACTCGGCTGGAATGGTGGCCGGATCCGGCGCACCGCCGAATCCACCACCCCCGCCGCCGCGTCCGCCCGCGGCGCCGCGCCGAATCGCACCGTCGGTGAAGACGATCACATCGAACTTGCTTTTCAGGTCGCCCGCATCGAGCGCCGCCGGGTAGACCACTTCAAACGGGAATTCGTACTGCTCGAAAAGCCACCGCGTCCAGCCGGAAGGCATGGAGCCGCCGTACTGGTCGTACAAGCCGATGCGAATGGGCTTGAGCTTCATGGCATCGCCGGCCGGAGCCTTGGCCACCGCATGCACCGTCACGCCGAGATCCCTGGCGCTCTTTTCGAGCACCGGCCGCACCGCCGCCGATGCCGGAACCCAGATGGCGCCGGTGCCAAGGTCTTCGCCATCCGCCGCGCCGGCCGACTTCAGCCAGTAGACGTCGGCGTTGACTTTCATCAGGCGGTTGATCAGGACGAATGAATTGTTGATACGGTGGCTGATCAGGTAACCGGCCGGATTAGGCGGCCCCACCACGCTCATGGCGGGTGCCGGCAAGAGTCCGTTGATCCTGGTGAACGGGCCGTCGAAACCCTCCATCACGCGGTCGAACTGAACCCCCATCTGCATGGCCAGCGTCCAGCCGGTGCTGTCGTAGGGCCGCTTTGGCGGGCCGCCGGGATAAGCAAAATCGTTGGGATGGTCCTGCGGCTCAAACATGTCCATCACGTGAGGCCGGAAAGCCTGCGCCGTCTTCACCACGTACGATCCCGCGGGATAGCTCTTACCGGCCACCTGGAAGGCGGCAGTCGCGCGGTCGATGGCGATACCGGTCTTCAGCAGCGCGTTCACAAATTGGGTCGCCGTGGCAAAGTCGGCTTGGTTGGAGGGAACGATGTAGCCGCGCGGATCGCGCATTTTCGGGTCGCGCAGGATGCTGTTGTACAACTCCGCGGGAATGGCGCGCGCGCTGCCTCCGAAACTGCCGCCGCCGGCCGGAACGTCGCCGCCGCTCGCCGCTGCCGTGGGCGCCGTCGCCGCCCCGCCGCGTCCACCGCGACCACCACGTCCGGCGCCCGCGGCAGCCGCGGGGGAAGCCGAAGCCGCCGCGGCTTCCAGCGCGGCGATGCGCTTGGGCGTCACCGTCCAGTGGTCGCCACTGCCGTTCTGGATGGAATTAGTTCCCATGCGCCAGATGTTGAAGAGCCAGGTTTCGCGGTACCGCGAGGCCAGGTCCACGATGGCGCGGTTCTGCGTGATTTCATAGTCGATGGATTGCCGGTAGTGCCATTCGCCCGGCGCCACGGGCATGGGCCAATCGCCCTGCGGAAGCTGCTTGTCGGCGATCACCGACAACAGTCGCACCAGATTATCCTTCTCCTGGGCGCGACAATCATCCGGCCCCTCAAACTCCATCGTCGTCGGTGGAGGGAGGATGAACTCCTTGAAGAACGTCTTCTGGAGGATGCTGATAGACACGGGGCTCTTACGGGTACGGTTTCGCTCGGCGATGAACTCGGCGAGGCGGTTCGCCGGATCGTCGATCACATCGTTTTCGATGGCCGACATCAACATCTTCTTGGCTTCCGTGGTGGTCTTGCCGCGGTTGCGTAGGAAGACCACGAAGTCAGACTCGTTTTTCTCGCCTGGGCGTTCGAGGTACTCCTCCCATTCCTGCTTGAAGATGTCGCTGTACTTGGCGATGAGCGTGCTCGTGAAGAAAGCCATCTGACGCAGTTTGTCGTGGGCGATCAGGTTGGTGTCCTTGAGCAGTCGGATGTCTGGGTCGACGTACACCTTACAGTCGAGCGCCTTTCGTCCTGCCCAAATCTGTGCCGCGGATTTGTGCTGTCCGTCGAACAGCATGATCCGGTTGTCGACGATACGACATACGGCGGGGGCAAGCTGTGTATGCCGGGAGAGGTGTCGGTACAGCTCCCAAACCCGCTTCTCCTCTAGCGGTCTCGGCTGCAAGTCGGCATCGTTGCACAGGTACTCGATCGGGAGAACGGAATAGAAGTACCGCATCCCCGTGGCTGGGCAAATGAACACTGGGCAGGTTTGCTTCGGTCGGTCTGGATTCGTGAAGTGCAGAAGAAGCTGATTCTCACCGTTTCCTTCCGCGCAGACGGCATGACCAAAGCCGCTGGCTCCGACCTTCAACGCCAGCAGGTCGTCAAGCCGCCGAGGCTGAGGGTGATCAAAGAAGCGGGAGATTGCGAGCTGGTCACGAAACTCAGATAGCGACAAGGTGCGAATGCGCCGATGGTGGTCCGTGCAGACCGCTCCGATATTGGCGATTTCCGATGGGCCGTCTTCGGAGAATGGTCTGATGTGGTGGAACTCGACGCTGTTCTCGTCGTCGACTGGGTGGTCGTCCACAAAACAGTACAGGACTCCGTCACGACGCTGCTGGGCCAGCACTTGCTGCTTCTCGGGATCAGTTATCTGACGCTTTACAACGGCCATACCGT
>JAPKZC010000612.1:1242-1692 GCA_026394025.1 Candidatus Solibacter sp. | reverse complement strand
GGATTCCCAGCCTCCATCGCGGAATTCGTCGCGTTGATCAAAGAGACTGGCCACGCAGCGGTGGGGTGCACGATCGATGTGGGTCACCAGCGCGGTTACAAAGAACTGGTGGCGCGTGTGAAACCAGAGGAGCGCGGCACGCCAGCCGGGATACGCGCCTACAACGACGTGACCCACGAGATTATCGACCAGTTGCGCGATAAGATTTTGCACTTTCACGTCCACGACATCGATCCTCCAACCTGGCAGGAGCATCGCCCGATCGGCACGGGATTCGTGGACTACGCGCGGCTGATCGGCAAGCTCCGGCAGATCGGCTATCGCGGCCTGTTGATGTTCGAGATCGCCGGGCCCGGCTCCGAAATTGAAGCGCTACTGATCGACAGCAAACGCAAGCTGGAAGCATTTCTTTGAGCCGCCGGGACGCCTAAGCTACTGGCGCGGGGTGTC
>JAPKZC010000612.1:0-1218 GCA_026394025.1 Candidatus Solibacter sp. | reverse complement strand
TCGAGTACGTGGAGCGCGGTCCGCGCCAGATGAACCCCAAGCGTCTTCTGGCGCGGATGATTCGATTCCAGATCCGAAACCCAGTTCCTCAGGCCTTGGCCAATGGATCGCGGACGGGCGGCATTTTGTCTACGAAGCCGGCTTTGGTGCGTCTGAGTTCGGCGATCGCGGCGGCGCGGAATTGTTTGAGCCGGGCTTGGTGTTCGGGTTTGATAGCGAGGTTGTTGAGTTCGTCGGGATCGGTCTGGAGGTCGTAGAGTTCCTCCGGGGCCTTTGGTACGCGCCAGAAGATGGACTGGGCCTCGGTGGCCTTGCCGGCGTCGAACAAGGCCCGCCAGATGCGGGTGGTGGGCGTCTGAAATTGATACTCCACGCGCTGGCCCTGCGAAACCTGGGGGAAGTAGTTGCGCAGGTAAACATAGCGGCCGTCGGTGACGCTGCGGACCTGGTCCATGCATTCGTCCATGCGGCCGCGCTCGCCGAACAGGAACGGCTGCGGGTCGGTCTGATAGTCCCCGGCAAACGCGTGGCCCTGCATCCACGCCGGCGGTTGGATGCCGACGATGCTCAGCAACGTGGGGGCAAGATCGACGAAGCTCACCATGCGTTCCGACTTGCCGCCGGCGGTGTATTCTTTTGGCGCGAGGTGCTGCCATTTGGGAGGAAAATAGACGACCATGGGAACGTGCAGGCCGGAGTTGCACGGCCAGCGTTTGCTGCGGGGCATGCCGCTGCCGTGGTCGCCGTAGTAGAAGACGATCGTGTCTTCAGCGAGGCCGGCGTCCGCGATTTCCTTGAGGTGCAGGCCGGCGTCGGCATCGGCTTCGCTGACCTGATCGTAGTACTGCGCCCAGTCTTGACGGACCGCCGGGGTGTCCGGATGATAGGACGGCACGCGCACGTCGGCAGGATTGGTGATTTGCTTGTGCGGACGGGTGCGGAGCTGGCTTTCGTGGCTTTTGAGGGAGTTGAAAATGGCGAAGAACGGTTGGCCGAGTTCGCGATTTTTCCAATGGGCTTTGGCGGTGGTATCGTCCCACAGATTTTTTGGGGAACGCACGTTGTAGTCCTCTTTGGTATGGTTGGTGCAATAGTAGCCAACCTCGCGGAGAAACTGCGGATAGAGTTTGATCTCGGGCGGCAGGGGCACCATCGACCGCATGTGCAGCCCGCCGCTGCTGGAGGGATAGACACCGGAGATGATCGCCGTGCGGGCAG
>JAPKZC010000058.1:1743-2128 GCA_026394025.1 Candidatus Solibacter sp. | reverse complement strand
AGGCCAGGAAGTTGAGGCCCCTGGAATATCGCTTCTCGATCTTCACGGTGCCTTCGTGGTGCGAAAGGTGGCCGTTGTTGCCGTTCATGTTGATGTTGCCCCAATTATTCCAGGGGCGCGAAACCTGGGTGTTGCCTAGCCACGTATTGCGATAGGTGGCGTTGACAGGGTCATTGAGGTTCATCATGCCGCTGCCGGTTGGGTTGGGAATCATGCCCCACGGCTGCGTGTTGAGGTCGTAGGAACCGCTATTGCGGACCTGCGCGCTACCCTTGTACTGGGTCTCCAGCATGTAGTCCTTGCTGAGCTCGGTCTGTATGCCGAAGTTCCAGCTCATGGTGTAGGCGGCCTGCATGTTCTGGTCCGTGATATTGCCGGTGTGACC
>JAPKZC010000058.1:0-1694 GCA_026394025.1 Candidatus Solibacter sp. | reverse complement strand
GTTGCCGACGTATGGCACTGAGCCATCCGCCCGATGCGTCGGGTAGGTGAAGGCCGGCACGCCCTGGTCAAGGTAGAACAGGGGTGTCGGAACGCCACTGGCCTGCGAGATGCTGGTGGCATCGCTCATCATCTCGTCGGTGTTGAGGAAGCCGACGCGCATGTCGATGTGCGTCAGGGCGAAGCCGGTGCGAACCACGACGCGTTGCAGCGGGTGCCAGGCCAGGCCAACGCGCGGGTCGAAGCGGTTCTTGTCCCAGTTGTAGGGGCGCGCGCCCTGGGGATGCGTCCACGCTCCCTTGCAGCCACCGGTGGGGCACGTGTAATTGGTGTATTGCGAATTGTCCACCGCGTTGGCATCGAAGATGCTGATCAGCCCGTACTTCTGTACCGGCGGGCTCTCCAGCGAGTAGCGCATACCAATATTCAGCGTCAACTGCGGGGTCACCTTCCAATCGTCCTGGAAGTAACCACTGTGCTGCCAGGTGCGCGGCAGGCTGCTGTTCAGTGTCCGGCTAAAGCTGACGGAGTTGATGGCGCCGGTCAGGAATCCGGCGAAGGTATTGCCCGTGTTCGGCAGGGCTGTGCCATTGGTGCGCAACCCCGCCGTGCCGGTGTAACTGAAGCTCCCGTCCGGGTTGCCAATGCCATAGCTGTTCTGCCGGAAGCGCACCAGCTCATATCCAAACTTAAAGGCGTGCTTCCCGCTCATCTTGGTGATGTCGTCTTTCAACGTGATGATCTCCTGCACGTTGACGTTGGGGCTCCCCACGTTCAAGCTCTCGGTAAATCCGCCGGGCCAGATTCCGGGCATGGCGTCCTTCGGCAGGCCGGAGATCCCCAGTTTGCCGGCGTAGTCCTGCCCTAACGTGATCGAATCGTTCTTCTGGGTATAGCGGTAGTAGGTCAGGCGCAGATCGCTGACCAGGGTCGGCGTGGCGACCCACGTTGTACCTGTCCCCCAAGTGTTGATCCACGTGTGGGCAATATTCTGGCTGTAGTCGAAGAAGTTGCTGGCGATGGTCCACGGCGGTTGCCGTTCCCAACGGCTGTTCCCGGTCCAGGTCAGGTAGGCCTTCAGGTTCGGGCCGAATTGCTGGTCCAGCCGGCCCGACATGTTGTCCCACCGGACGATCTTTACCGGACCCGTGAGCAGGTTGTTGCTCACCCCGGTGGTGGTCACCGAACCGGCGGTGTTCGGCGGTATGTAGGGGTTCCTTCCCAGGACGTTCTGCGCCACCTTGCTCCATTGCGACCGGGGAATGATGTTGCCCGGATACGGATCGCGAGACCAGTTACCCTGCGCGTCCTGACGTGTCGTGCGCGGATCGTAGATGCCCTGGCCGATACCGCCGATGGAGAAGTCTCCGTTCAGCATCTCCGGGGTCGGAACCGTGCTCACCTGCTGCTTGCTCTGCTTTTCAATCATCCACTGGTAGGCGATCATGAAGAACGTCTTGTTGCGGCCGTCATACACTTTAGGAATGTAGACGGGGCCGTTGAGGTTGGCGTCGGGCTGGTAGAAGAGTAATCCCGGCGCTTTGTCATAGGGCGGGGTCGCCTGGGAATTCTGGTACTTGTCGAAGTACTTGCGATGTTGCAGGCGGCGCGTGCGGCCGTACATGGAAGCGATGCCGTGCAGTTCGTTGGTGCCGCTCTTCTTCACTACCGAAATCACGCCGCCGGCCGAGTGGC
>JAPKZC010000309.1 GCA_026394025.1 Candidatus Solibacter sp. | reverse complement strand
GAATCTGAAGCATCGGGTCCTGCTGGCCACGCTGTACGCCACCGGATTGCGCTGTGCGGAAGCGCAGCAACTGAAACTCACCAACATCGACAGCCAGCGGATGCTGGTTCTCGTGCGCGAAGGCAAGGGACAACTTCCCTGCAGGTGATGCTCTCGCCCAAGCTTCTGGAGTTGCTGCGCATCTACTGCCGCTGCTAGTACGAGCGCTGGTAGGCTCTACGGCAGAAAAAACCTGAGCCGTGGCGCGCCGGCACTCCGCAAAAAAAAGTGGTTCCAAGTGACCTGATTTCCAGCTTGGCTCTCTACCGGCATGCACGGCATGGAGCACTGCGAACAAAAGCGCCGGACGATTCGCCTCTCCGCTCCCCGATGGCTGTTTTCTCCAGCCCCCGGATCAATGCCTCCTGGCTCGCCGCGTGCTGCCTCTTGCCCGGAACCGGTCGCTCGTAACGCTACTTCGCTTCCTTCCAAATAGACTTCCGTGCCCGTTCGGCCCTTCAGCTCCACTACCGCACCCCGGTTTGCGCCGGTTGCGGCAGTATCACTGCCTGTGGCCCGTTGCACTTCCGCTACTCGGTTCGGCCTGCCGCGCCTGCGATCTCCACTCCCCTCCGGGACTCTTACATCCCTCGGGATCAAAGTGTTCAACCGCGTTTGCTGCCTGCCGGTCCGCCTGACGAATCCGCCCGATTTCCTCTCGCTCCCCGCAGCCCGTCCTAATAAAAGTTAGGGCGTCGGATCATCGTTCCAGGTCCGCTACGTTTCCGCCGGCTTGCTGTTCCTCAAACCTCTTGGAACCTTTTTCACTATGCTCCCGATGTGCTTTTTCGTCAACGCTTTTTGTCTACGAAAAGACATTTTTCCTCAGTATTGATTTTGTTTAGTTTCAACTATTTGCGGAGACCTTCATGCGAATGTCCTGTGGATAAAACGCCCGGGGCTGGTCCTGCTTTTGCGATACTGTAGTCGAAAATGCGCAGGCTTGTCATACGGCCCGGAGCGATTGGGGATTTGATTGTCTCGCTGCCGGCGATTGGGTGTCTGGCCACCGAATCGCTCGAAGTCTGGACCTCCGCGCGCACGGTTCCCCTGGTGAGGTTCGCCAGCCGGGTACGCGCCATCACGTCAACGGGGCTGGATCTGCTGGGCGTCACGGAGCCGCCCGCCGGCTTGATCGAAGCCCTGCGGGAGTTCGATTCGATCATTTCCTGGTACGGGGCCAACCGCCCGGAATTCCGCGAGACGGTGGTGGCGCTGGGGCTGCCTTTCACGTTCCTGGCGGCGCTACCCGCGGAGGGTGGGGTGCTGCACGCCACGGATTATTACCTGCGACAGGTGCGCGGCATGGCCGCACGCGGCAGCGACGGCATACCGAGGATTGAGTGTGCGGTGGAACGCGCGGATTTCGCGGTCATCCATCCGTTCTCCGGCAGCGCGCGTAAGAATTGGCCACTGGAAAGATTTCGCGCATTGGCGGAAAAGCTGCAGCGTGTAATGCCGGTCAGGTGGTGCGCCGGGGAGGACGACCCGCCGCTGGAGGGTGCGGTGCGGATCGACGATCTCTATGAACTGGCCTGCTGGCTGGCGAAAGCGCAGTTGTACGTTGGGAACGATTCGGGGATCACGCATCTGGCGGCGGCGGTGGGCACGCCCGTGCTGGCACTGTTCGGACCAACGGACCCGGGGGTTTGGGCGCCGCGCGGGCCGCACGTACGGGTGGGGCGATGGGGATAACATGTGGAGAGAGGCAAAGCTTGCGGACCGTACTCGTTTTTCCTTTTGCCCGGCGGGACGCCGGCCGCGGACAATTCGGCGCTGGTGGACCGGTAATCAGTTCGGCCCTGAGCCCAAAGTTCGACGCGGCGGGCCAGGTGACGGCCGAAACTATCGGCCACCCGCGCGATTTCGTGAAGCGACAGTTGAGTAACGCGGCCATGTACGGGGTACAATAGAGCACTTTTATGGCGGCCCGGTTGCATCCGGCTCCTGAGCGGCATTGTGAGATTGTCGACTTGCGGCGTCTGTCCGCGAGAGACCTGGAATCCCTGTTGGTGGAGGAGTGTCACGCGTGGCGGACCGAGTTGGAATGGGACTTTGAGAAGTCCGCCGACCTGGTGCGCCGATTCGTCGGCATGAGCGCACTGAGCGGCAGCGCGCTGGTGGAAGACGGGCAAGTTGCCGGGTACATGTACTTCGTGCTGGAAGAGGACAAGGGGCTGATTGGGGATCTCTACGTGTGCCAGAAACTGCGCACGGTGGAGCGCGAGAACCTGCTGATCGCTGCCGCGCTGGAGGCGGTGATGGACTACCCTGCGGTGACCCGCATCGAATCCCAACTAATGATGTTGCGTTACAACGCGGCGCGTCCGGTGCCGCGCGCGGACTGCCTGAGCGGCTTCGAACGTAACTTCATGCGCATCGACCTGAAGCGCGCCGTGCTGGGGAAGGGCAATGTGCGGCGACCCATGTACGTCGAAAAGTGGAGCGACCATTACACCGATGCGGCGGCGCAGTTGATTGCGGCGGCGTACGCGGGACATATCGACAGCCGGATCAACGACCAGTACCGCTCTCCCGCGGGAGCGCGGCGGTTTCTGTACAACATCGTGCAATATCCCGGCTGCGGGGCGTTCTACCGACCGGCGTCGCTGGCGGCGTTCGAGGGAGTGAGCGGCAAGTTGTGCGGCATCTCGCTGGCCAGCCTGGTGACGCCGGAGACGGGCCACGTGACGCAGATCTGCGTGAGCCCATCGGTGCGCGGCACGGGGATCGGACACGAGTTACTGCGGCAATCGCTGACCACGCTGCGGGAGATGGGCTGCACGTCGGCGAGCCTGACGGTGACGGCGGCGAATGAGGACGCGGTGGCGTTGTACGAGCGCGTGGGATTCGAGACCGTCCGGCGCTTCCCGGCGTTCGCGTGGGAAGGGTTCTAGTGTGGAATCGCCGGATTCGTACTAGAACGACCAAACGTACTCCACCCAGAGCTTGATCAATCCGGCGGCGTAGCTTACGAGATTCAATAATCTCCTGTAACCACTTTTCACTGCATAGCGAGAGCCTTCAGGATGCTCAAAGGTTGAGCACCGGCAGTGATCACTAAACGTGACAGTACCGGGACTAGGAGTACTCCTGAAGAGGCGAATCGCCTCCGCAGTGTATGATCGGCAAAACCCAGAAGGAGGGCGGAGTGAAGTCCCACACAAATCATGAGCATAGAGGAAGCCCCTGTTTTACGGTAGCGGCGCTGGCAACGCTGCTCCTGGGAGCGGCGCTACCGGCGTTCTCGCAACCGGCTGGTATAGGTCTCCGTGGTGAGTATTTCAACACCAGCGATCTGACCGGACCCGTGGAGGTGTCGCGCACGGACGCAACTGTCAATTTCGAATGGAACGGCGTCCCCGCGTTCGGGGTGGATGAGGATGAATTCTCGGCCCGGTGGACCGGCCAGGTGCTGGCCCCAGCAACGGCGGCTTACACCTTCACCACGGTATCGAACAACGGAGTTCGTGTCTGGGTCAACGGCGTGAAGGTGATCGATAACTGGGTGGCGCACTCCACGGCCACGAACCACAGCGCGGCGATTCCGCTGGTGGCGGGCCAGAAATACGACATCAGGATGGAATTCTTTGAGCAGTTTGGCGGCGCCGTGGCGAAGTTGTTGTGGAACGCGCCCGGCCAGACTGCGGCGGTGATTCCGCAGAGCCAACTTTTTCCTCCGGCTGCCACGTTCCTCAGCGACTTAAGCTGGATCTCCGCGGTGAATGGCGATGGCCAGGTGATACGCGACAAGAGCCACGGGGGAAGCACCCTGACGGTGAACGGGACTAAGTTCGCCAAGGGCCTGGGCGTGCGCGCCGCCAGCGATATTCATTACAACCTGGCGAGGCAGTACGACGTCTTCACGGCTTCAATTGGCATCGACGACGAGGTGACGGAAAAGCAGGGATCGGCGGTCTTCCAGGTATGGATCGATGGTGTGAAGACGTACCAGAGTGAAACCCTGCACGGCTACAACTCGGCGAGATTCGTAAGGGTAATCGTCACCGGGAAGAACGATTTGCGCCTCGTCGTGACTACCGGCGGCGATAGCGGCACGAGTGACGATGGCGATTGGGCGGATGCGCAACTCACCAAGGGCGGCGTGACCCTCGACCCGTTCCTGAGCGATCTGGACTGGACCCACGCCTCGAACGGATGGGGCCCCGTGGAACGCGACAAGAGCAACGGCGAAGCGCATTCCGGCGACGGCGTCCCGATTTCGATCAACGGCATGAAGTTTGCCAAGGGGCTTGGCGTTCACGCGCCGAGCGACGTTCGGTTCCAGCTGAACGGCCAGTTTGCGAGTTTCGTGGCGTGGATTGGCATCGATGACGAGGTCGGCAATAATCGCGGCTCCGGCATTTTCCAGGTGTGGCTGGATGGAGTGAAGGCGTTCGAGAGTCCGGAACTCTTCGGGAAATCCGATGCGCAAAAGGTGACGCTCAACGTCGCCGGCAAGAACGAGCTCCGCCTGGTGGTGAACAACGGCGGCGATGGCAACTCCTACGATCACGCCGATTGGGCCGGAGCGCAGCTGTTCCACGCAGCGGTGCCGCCTCCCGTGATCACGCCTCCAGCCGCGCCCTCCAATCTGAAAGCCTTGGCGGGGAACACGCAGATTGTGCTGAGCTGGAACGCGGTCGCCGGGGCATCCACATACAGCGTGTACCGCGGCACAGCCGCGGGAGCGGAGTCGGCGGCTCCGGTGGCGACGGGCCTCACCGGCTCCACGTATACCCACACGGGTCTGGTCAACGGCACCACGTACTTCTACAAAGTGACGGCAGTGAATACCGGCGGGGCCAGCCCGCCATCGAGCGAAGTGAGCGCCATGCCCGTGCCAGGAGCACCGCCCGCTCCCACGAACTTGAAGGCGACTCCGGGCAATTCACAGATCGTGCTGACGTGGACCGCCTCCGCCGGAGCGGTCAGCTACAAGGTCTTTCGCGGTACTACGGCCGGCGGCGAGTCCTCCACACCGATCGCTACCGGTGTCACAACCACGACGTTTACCAATACCGGGTTGACCAATGGCGCCAAGTATTTCTACAAAGTAGCCGCCGTGAATCTGGGCGGAACCGGCGCGTTGTCCAACGAAGCCAGTTCCGTGCCGATTCCGCCGGCTCCAGCCTCACCGGCGAATCTGACGGCCGTCGGAGGCGATGGCAGGGTCACGCTTTCCTGGACCGCCGTTGCCGGCGCCGCCAGCTACAACATCTTCCGCGGCACCGCGGCAGGCGCCGAATCCACCACGGCTATCGCCACGGGAGTTACCGGCGCCACGTACACCAACACGGGCCTGACCAACGGTACAGCCTACTTCTTCAAGGTGGCCGCGGTCAACGCCGGCGGTGTCAGCCCGCTCTCTAACGAAGCTACGGCTACACCGGCGCCGCCGGCCCCCGCGGCTCCGACGAACGTCAAAGCCAAGGCCGGCGACGGCCTGGTGACGCTCACCTGGAACGCGGTTTCGGGCGCCGCCACCTACAGCATATTCCGCGGAACGGCGGCCGGCGCGGAATCCCCGACACCGATTGCCAGCGGCATCGCAACCGCCACTTTCACGGACACGGGACGCACCAACGGCGTCGCCCTGTTCTATAAGGTTGCCGGCGTGAACCTCGGCGGGACCGGCACGCAATCGGCCGAAGTCACCGCGACACCCGTGCCACCGATACCGGCTGCTCCCACGGGGCTCACGGCAAGCGCCGGCAACGCACGAGTGGTGCTGACTTGGGCGGCTACCCCTGGTGCCGCCACCTACAACGTGTATCGCGGCGCCACGCCGGGCGGCGAATTGGCAACGCCGGTTGCCACGGGCGTCGCCGCCACCACCTACACCGACAGCGGACTGCCTAACGGCCCAACCCTCTACTACAAGATCGCGGCCGTCAACCTGGGCGGCATCAGCCCGCGTTCGGCCGAAGCGTCCGCCGCACCTGTCGCGCCGCCGGTTCCGCCGCCGGCAGGGTTTGTTTCCGCCTCGCGCCTGCTGCGCCAATCCACGTGGGGCCCCACGCCCGCGCTGGTGGACCATGTCATTCAGGTAGGCCCCAGCGCCTTCCTGGACGAGCAATTCGCCGCCATTGTGTCCGATTATCCAGACACCCTGAAAACCGGGGGAAGTCTCGAACCCTTGCAGGAACGCTTCTTCCAGAATGCGCTCACCGGCCAGGACCAGCTTCGCCAGCGCGTGGCCTTCGCGCTCAGCCAGATCTTCGTCGTCTCCGGTGTGAAGGTGACCGATCCGCGCGCCATGGTGGCGTATCAGAAAATGCTGCTCACCAAGGCGTTCGACAACTACTACGACGTGTTGCGCGCCGTGACGCTGGATCCGGCCATGGGTGAGTTCCTGGATATGGTGAACAACCGGAAGCAGGACTTCGTCAGAGGGCTCTCTCCCAACGAGAACTACGCGCGGGAGGTGCTGCAACTCTTCACCATCGGCTTAAACACGCTGGCGGCGGACGGAACGCCGGTTCTCAACGGAGGAGCGACCGTTCCCAGCTACGATCAGACGACGGTCGCCGAATTGTCCCGCGCGTTCACCGGCTGGACGTATGGCGACAACAGGGCGGGACAACCGACCAGCCAGAACCCGCGGTTCTATGGCGGACCCATGGAGGCGGTGGAATCATACCACGACACCGGCTCCAAGACGTTGCTGGGCACATTCATTCCGGCGAATCAGACCGCGACCCTGGATCTCGATACCGCGCTGGGGATTATCTTCCGGCACCAGAACGTGGGACCGTTCATCTGCAAGCAACTGATCCAGCACCTGGTGACCAGCAACCCCAGCAGTGGCTACGTGCAAAGAGCGTCGGCGGTGTTCGCCAACAACGGCGCCGGCGTGCGCGGCGACCTGACAGCCGTGGTGACGGCCATTCTGCTGGATCCCGAGGCCGCTCTGGGCCAGCCCGCTACCGGACACCTGCGCGAGCCCGCGCTGTTCCTCGCCTCGTTGCTGCGCGCCCTCAATGCCGGCGTGGTGGATCACCCGTTCGTCTCCGACAAGAGCGAGGAGATGGGCCAGCGGATCTTCTACGCGCCGTCGGTGTTCAACTACTTCTCGCCCGGCTTCCGCACCGCCGCCGGCGTGCCAGGTCCGGAATTCCAGATCTTCACCACAGCAACGTCGCTGGTCCGGATCAACTTCGTATCCACCCTGCTGCGCGGAGGCTTCGGCACGGATGTCACGTTGGATTTTGCGCCCTACCTGGCCGATCTGCCGAATACCAGCGCCATGCTCGACAGGGTGAATCTGAACTTCATGGGCGGGCTCATGTCGCAGCAGATGCGGGACAGTATTCTGGCCGCGGTGAGTGTTGTGTCAAACAATCGCGAGAAGGTCCAGACCGCCATTTATCTGGCGGTAACTTCTTCGCAATATCAGGTGGAGAACTAGGCGAGGGAGAATGACTATGCCATCGAGAAGAGAGTTCCTCAAGACGTGCTGCGCATGTGGATCCGCCGGTGCGGCAATGCGCCTGTCGCGATTCGGTCTGCTCACCGCCAATGCGCAATCCGCGCCCGGCTACAAGGCCCTGGTTTGCGTGTACATGGCAGGCGGCAACGACGGCAACAATACGGTGATTCCGCTGAGTGCCGCGGGCTATCAGGCCTATTCCACAGGCCGGAATGTGCTGGCGCTGCCCGCGGCATCGCTGCTGCCCATCCCGGTTACCGGCGCGCCCGCCGGTTATGGACTGCACCCCAGGCTGGCTCAGATCCAGGGCCTATATAACCAGAGGAAGGCGGCGCTGGTGTTCAACATCGGAACCCTGGTGCGGCCGACCACACGCGTGCAGTACCGTGCCGGCGGGAACCCGGTGCCTAAGAACCTTTTCTCCCACTCGGATCAGACCAACCAGTGGCAGACGTCCAACACCGCCGGCTCCGGCGGCACCGGGTGGGGCGGCCGGGTGATCGACCTGCTCCAATCGCGCGGATTTCGGTGGCGGGATCGAGTGCGTTGCTCAACGGCGCGCTGACGCGCCCGATCAACGTGAGCCCGGGCTCCCGCTTCGGCCTGGATTCGTTCGGCAGCTCGGCGGGCGCTCAGGCGCGCCAGCTTGCCCTGCAACAGATCCTGACGTTCGATACCGGCGTCTCGCTGATCGGCGCCGCCAGCGGCGTGACGGCCAGCGCGCTCAAGACGGCGCAGGACGTCAACGCCGCCCTGAATGGCGCGCCGGCACTGCAAACCGTCTTCCCCAACAGCGGGCTTGGCCAGCAACTGAGGCAGGTGGCGAGTATCATTCAAGTGCGCGCCGCTCTGGGCATGAACCGGCAGATCTTCTTCTGCAACATGGGAGGATTCGATAATCACACCGACCTGCTGCCCAACCAGGATGGTCTCTTCGCCACGCTTGACCCCGCGCTGGGCGCGTTCTATGCGGCGACGCAGGAACTGGGCGTGGATCAATCGGTCACCGCCTTCACGGAGTCCGAATTCGGGCGCACCTTCCAGCCCAGCACCGGGCAAGGCTCCGACCACGCCTGGGGCAGCAATCACGTGGTGATGGGCGGCGCAGTGAGGGGCGGCGACGCCTACGGCACCTTCCCGACCCTGGCGATTGGCGGTCCGGACGACACGGACAATCGGGGGGTCTGGATTCCCACGCTGTCGCTGGACCAGTACGCGGCCACGCTCGCGGCATGGTTCGGCGTCGGCAACGCCGCGCTGCCGTCGGTCTTCGCCAATCTCGCGAACTTCACGACGCAGACGCTTGGGTTCGTCTAGGTTGCCCCTACTTTACGCCTTGCATTAGCCGCACGGTCGGCTTGATCAGGATAGCGAGCACCACGGCGGTGGCGATGCTAAAGACGGCGACGGACCCAAACAGGGTCGGCAGCGGCATGGAACTGTACATCGACGCAGCTTTGCCGGCGAGCCAGTTGCCGATGCTGGTGGAGAGGAACCAGATTCCCATGATGAAGCCGGCGGCGCGCGCGGGGGCGAGCTTCGTCATGGCGCTCAACCCCACCGGGCTCAGGCACAACTCGCCCAGCGTCTGCAGCAGGTAGGTGCCAACGAGCCAGTAGGGCGCGACCTTGGAGCCACTCACCACCAGGTAAGCGGCGGGGATCAGGATGGCGAATGCCAGACCGCCCAACAACAGGCCGAGCGAGAATTTGGCGGGGCTGGATGGTTCCCCTCGCCCCCTGCGGCCCATCGCCAGCCAGAGCCAGGCGAAGACGGGCGCCAGCACGATGATGAAAATCGGCTGCACGCTCTGGAACCAACTGGCGGGGAAGGAATAGCCCAGGAAGGTGCAGTCGGTGCCGCGCTCCGCGAATAGGCTGAGCGAGGAACCAGCCTGCTCAAAGGCCGCCCAGAAGAGGGCCGACGAGACGAATAGCACCAGGATGGCGGCAGAGCGCTTACGTTCCACGGGCGACCAGGTGCCAAAGAAGATCAACCAGGAGAAGACCACCACGGAGATGCCGAGCAAGCACCAGCCGACGGCGTCGGAAATCATGGTGGCATTGAGTTCGACGACGCCGCTAGTGCCAAGCGCGGCGAGGAAAGCGACTACCGCAATACCGATACCGAGGCCGCGAATGGCCTTCCGCTTCTCGCGGCGGTCTTGCCCGGCGTCGCCCGTGGATGCCGGATGAAGGCCCGCCGACCCCAGATGCCGGCTGGTAACGAGGTATTGGATAAGTCCGGCGAGCATGCCAAGTCCGGCGAGTCCGAAACCGAGGCGCCAACTGATGCGCTCGCCGACGTAGCCGCAGAAAAGCGGCGAGATCAGCGCGCCGATATTGATGCCCATGTAGAAAATGGAGAAGCCCGAGTCGCGGCGCGGGTCGCCCTGGTGGTACAACTGGCCGACGATAATGCTGACGTTGCCCTTGAGCAGGCCGGTGCCGCAGACCAGCAGGACCAGGCCGGTATAGCACGCCGCTTCCGCGGGTGCGGCCAGACAGAACTCGCCGCAAGCGATTAGGATGCCACCGATCAGGACGGCGCGGCGCTGTCCGGTGATGCGGTCCGCAATCCACCCGCCGCCCAGGCACATCAGGTAGGCCATCGCGGTGTAAAGTCCGTAGACGGCGCCGGCTTTAGAATCGGCGAACCCGAGGCCGCCCCTGGCAACGCTGGCGGTGAGGTAATAAATGAGGATGGCGCGCATGCCGTAGTAGCTAAAGCGCTCCCACATTTCGGTGAAGAACAGCGTGGCCAAGCCGCGGGGGTGGCCGAAGAAGCTCGTGTCCGCACGGGCGGTATGCAGGGCGGCGGCGTGATCTGAGGGAGATGCCATAGGTTGTCCGGCATCGCCAGTGTACACGGATGCGCGGGGCTGTGGCAAACCCAGGGTGGAGGGAGCATTGCAGCCGGGGCCACAGAAGACGTACCATTACCTTGCAGAATCGGAGATTTGCAGACCTCCAATTCCACTGGGTAGAGGGGATCAGCCGTGTTGGAATTCTTCCACAAGCTCTTTTCGAAGGAATACATGCCCCACGGCATGTGCTACCTCTGGGATCCCGCGGTTCTGTGGCTCCACGTGATTTCCGATGGTCTGACCGCCGCCGCCTACTACGCGATTCCGTTTCTCTTGTTCTACTTCGTCAAGCGACGCCGGGATGTGGCGTTCAGAGGCATCTTCGTGGCATTCGGCATTTTCATTCTGGCGTGCGGCACCACACACCTTATGGCGGCGGTCACGGTGTGGAGCCCCGTCTACCGCCTGGAAGGCGTGATCAAGGCCATCACTGCGGCGGCATCGTTGGCCACCTTCTTGATGCTGGTTCCGATGTTGCCGGCGCTGATCGCCCTGCCAAGCCCCGCGCAGTTGGCGCGGGTGAACCAGTCGCTGGCGCGCGAGATCGAGGAACGGCGGGCGGCCGAAGAGGAGGTGCGCAGAGTCAATGAGGATCTGGAAGCCCGCGTGGCCAGGCGCACGGCCGAGCGACGGGCGTTGGAGGATCAACTCCTGCAGTCGCAGAAGATGGAGGCGGTGGGCCGTCTGGCTGGCGGGGTGGCCCACGATTTCAACAATCTGCTCACGGTGATTCTGGGCTACAGCGAAATGCTGCGCGATCAGGTCCGCCTGGATGCCACGGCAGTTGAGTATTCGGATGAAGTGCTGCACGCGGCGGAGCGTGCCTCGGCGCTGACCTACCAACTGCTGGCATTCAGCCGCCGCCAGGTGGCCGTACCGCGCGTGGTGGATCTCAATGAGATCGTGCGGGGTATCGACAAGATGCTGCGGCGCATCATCGGGGAAGACATCCGGTTGGAAGCGCGTATGTCACCGGGACTCCCGGCAGTGAAGGTGGACCCGTCGCACATCGACCAGGTGATCATGAACCTGGCGGTGAATTCCCGTGACGCCATGCCGGAGGGTGGCAAGCTGACCATCGAGACGGCGGAAGTGGAACTCACCGGGGAATACGCGGGTCGCCACATCGGCGTGCCGGCCGGTCACTACGTGATGCTGGCGGTAAGCGACACGGGGAGCGGTATGGACGCCGCCACCAGGGCGCGCCTGTTCGAACCATTTTTTACCACTAAGGATAAGGGCAAAGGCACCGGACTAGGGCTCTCCATCGTCTACGGCATCGTCAAGCAGAACGGGGGCGAAATCCTGGTCTACAGTGAGCCGGACCGGGGCACGGCGTTCAAAATCTATCTACCCGCGGTGATGGCGGCGGCCGAGGCGATTCTCAGCGACAGCGAGGACGAAAGCGCGGCGCCCGCCACCGGGACCATCCTGCTGGT
Organism: Candidatus Solibacter sp.; assembly: GCA_026394025.1. Classification (GTDB taxonomy): domain Bacteria; phylum Acidobacteriota; class Terriglobia; order Bryobacterales; family Bryobacteraceae; genus Solibacter. The sequence goes on along the minus strand of JAPKZC010000309.1, from coordinate 20,005 downwards.
GGAGGACGACCCTCAGGTGCGAAATCTGACGCGGACCATGCTGGCGCACCTGGGATATCGCGTGCTGGAAGCCGAATCCGCCGACCAGGCTCTGAGGATTGTCTCCGCCCATGAAGGGCCCCTGGACCTGATGCTGACCGACGTGGTGATGCCGGGCATGAGCGGCACCGAGTTGGCCCACCAACTGCAAGCCGTGCGCCCCGGCGCGCGCGTCCTGTACATGTCCGGTTACACGGATAACGGTGTGATCGACCAGGCAATCCTGGCGGCCGATACGCCGTTCATACAGAAGCCATTCACTTCCGCCGGGCTGGGCCGGAAGGTACGTGACGTATTGCGCGGGTAAGCAGCCAGACAAGACCGCTCCCTGACGGCCGCGGCTCGGCGTTCTGCGAATCGGGTGCTACACCAGAAACAACGGCTTGATGTGGCGCTCGAAGAGGTTTTCGGTCACGTTGCGGGAGATGCTGGCCTCGCAGGCATCCAGCATCTTGAGGTACTTGTCACCCATTTTGGCAGCTACCTTAAAGCCCACATGCAGCAGTTGGCGCAGGTCTGGATTGAAACCTGGATTCTTCTGGTCGTGGCGCAGCGCGGAAGTGTACTGCACCGAACTCCATCCGTTGACCACGGCGGGGCCGGGCAGCTTGGCGTAATCGATATCGATCACGGCCGCGTAGGGCTCGCACAGCGCGTCCCGGTTCTCAAAAGCCTTGGCGTACACCTGCTTCGCCAGATCTAAACCCGGGCCGCCGGCTTCGGCCAGGCCGATCAACTCTTCAAGCCAGGTGGTACCCGCGGTCTTGAGGTGGATTCCGGCGCCGGACGTTTCGAGCGCGCGCCGGATGGGGGCGTAAATCGAGAACTTGTCGCTGCCCGAATGCACGCTCAACTTAAGGTTGGCCGGCAGGCCGTACTGCGCGATGGCGAAGGCAATCACCGCCAGGTCTTCACTAAACTCCTTCTCGAACTGGACCACATTGCCCACGTAATCGACGCCCTTGTTGAAGCGCCCGGTGAACTTGGGGGCGATGGTCTGGACAGGAATCTTCTGGTCCGCGATGGCGGCCAGGATGACCAGCAGTTCCGCCGGGGTCTGAGGCGCATCGGTTTCGTCCATGGAGACCTCGGTGATGAACTCGCGGCCGCCGCGCTTCCCCGCCACGTGCCGGTAGATGGCGCCCGCCTGCTGCACCGCGGCCAGGTACAGCCGGGCGATCTGCGCGATAGCGTCGCGGTCGAGGGTGAAGGGCTGGCCGATGCCGGGAATGCTCACGATTCCTTGGAGTTCCGGATGCCGCTCGATGAAGGCGTCGCGGCAGTCCAGTTCGGCCGGCTGGCCGATGGCCGCGGCCACGTCGAGCGTGTAGAAATCGCTGGCATCGATGAAGCGGTCCACGGTGCCAAGGTTGATGTGATCGGCGTCCACGTGGTAGGGCTGTTTCCAGCCGGATTGCCGCACTGCCTCATCGGCGGCGGCACGCACGCTGGCGGGCTCCGAGCCCACGATGCCGTGCTCGCGATTGGACTTGTTCCAGACGGGCATTACGGTGGCGCCGCGGGCCGCCGCCATCACGCAAGCCTGCAACTGGGCCTTGGCTTGGTGCGCGAAACGGTCCCCGACGCCGAGGGAGTATTTTTCGAGGGTGAGCATGATGGAATCTTCCCAAATTATAGTTCAATAGCGGAGGTGGAATTCCAATTCTCCCCTTGACGAGAGTTGTGCCCGGCCCTACCATCGGTTCAGATGTACACTTATACACGCCGCCATGCCCTCGCAGCCATGGCGGGGGCCGCACTTGCCGGTTCCCGCGCATGGGCCGCGGACGATCCCTGGGCCACCCTCTATCCGCAGATTCTGAAACGCATTCAAGCGCCGAAGTTCCCCAACCGGGAGTTCGACGTGACCCGCTTTGGCGCCAAACCGGACGGCAAGACGGATTGCACATCGGCCTTCCGCAAGGCCATCGAGGAAGCCGACCGTGCGGGCGGCGGGCGCGTGGTAGTTAAGGAGGGTGTCTGCCTGACCGGAGCCATCCACCTCAAGAGCAACGTGAACCTGGTGGTCCGGAAGGGCGCCACCATCAGGTTCGACCCCAACCCGAAGCTCTACCCGATCGTGCACACCCGCTTTGAGGGGTTAGAGTGCATGAACTACTCACCCTTCATCTACGCGCTGGACCAGCGGAATATCGCGATCACCGGCGGCGGCACTTTGGACGGCCAGGCGAACGCGGAGAACTGGTGGCCGTGGGGCGGCAAACGCGGGGCCAAGCCCGACGACCCGAATCAGCGCAAAGCGCGGGCGGCGCTCATGGAAATGGCGGAGAGGGGCACACCCGTGGCGGAGCGCACGTTCGGCGACGGCGGCTATCTGCGGCCCATGTTCGTCCAGCCCTACCGTTGCACCAACGTGCAGATTCAGGACATCACGATGCTCAACTCGCCGATGTATGAAGTGCACCCTGTGCTGTGCAGGAACGTCACAGTGCGCAACGTGACCGTCTCGACCCACGGTCCGAACAACGACGGCTGCGATCCGGAATCGTGCGCCGATGTGCTGATCGACGGCTGCACCTTCGATACCGGCGACGATTGCATCGCCATCAAGAGCGGGCGCAACGCCGATGGCCGCCGCCTGCACGCGCCCAGCGAGAACATCATCGTGCAGAACTGCGTCATGAAGGACGGCCACGGCGGCGTCACCATGGGCAGCGAATGTTCCGGCGACATCCGCAATGTGTTCGCGCAGGATTGCCAGATGGACAGCCCGAATCTGGACCGCGTGTTGCGCTTCAAGAACAACGCGATCCGCGGTGGCGTGATCGAGCACGTCTACATGCGCAATGTAAAGTGCGGCCAGGTGGCGGCAGCCGCCATCGACGTCGATTTCTACTACGAGGAAGGCGAGAAGGGGCCGTTCACACCGGTAGTGCGCGATGTGGAAGTAGTGAATTTGGAAGTCAGGAAGTGCGCCAACGCCTGGTCGCTGCGCGGCTTCAAGAACGCCCCAATTTCGAATATCCGGCTGAAGAATTGCACGTTCGACAACGCCGCGAAGACGGCGGTGACGGAAAACGTCGAAGGGATGGTGCTGGAAAACGTGACGGTGAACGGCAAAGTGGTGAAGGCGTAAGCGGCTACTTCAGCATCCCTTTCAGCAACTCTTCATACGCGTCCGTGACCGCGTCCCAGGAGTAGTGGGCGCGCACGCGAGCGACGGCCGCCATCCGCAGGCGTTCGCGCTCCGTTTCCCGCATGGCGAGCACCCGTCGTAGTGCAGCGCCCAATTCTCCGGGCTCGAACGGGATGCCGGCCTCGCCTGTAACCTCTGCATTCTCCGGAGTATTGCGGTAGAGCACCAGGGCGCCGCGGCCCATCGCTTCGACGAGCCGAGTTCGCGGTATCCCGCGCCGTAGATGGCGCCCGGCATGACGATGCGCGGGTCGCTGGTGTCGCGTACTTGCCGGATATACTCGTGGGCGTAGGGGGCGTCACCGATCAGCGCCAGTTTCATCGATGTGACCACCTGCTCGAAAGCCTGGCGCACTTCGAGGGGGTGATTCTCGGGCTCCAGCCGGCTGACGTAGAGGAAATAGCGGCCCGCCTCCAGCCCCAGTTTGACCAGCACCTCCGCGCTTTCCACTTTCCCCACTTCAGCGCCGTAGGGGATGAAGACGCTCTCCTTGCCATAGCGCTGCCGATAGTATTCCTGAATGGTCAGCGCGTCGGTGACCACCACCGTCGGGCAGAACTTACTGAGCCACTCCGACACCAGATACCACGCGCGCGCCGCGCGGTTCCACTTCTTGCGCTTGCGCCCAATGCCGTCCACGGTGAGCGCCACCGGAACGCCCAGCAGGCGCGGGGCTATCGTGAAGATGGCGTTGGCCCCATTGCAGTAGAGCGCGACGTCGGGGCGGTGACGTAGTAAATGCCAGGTGGAGGCGGCGGTGTGCGCGATGGTATCGAAATACTTGTGCCGGATGGTGGGGAGATACTGAAGGCGCACGCCGCGGTACAGGGATTCCGCATGCACTTCGCGGCAGTAAACGGTGACCTGATGGCCACGTCCGACGAGGCGCGCGGAGAGTTCTTCGGCGAAGGTTTCGAATCCGCCGTAATTGGCGGGGATGCCGCGGGTGCCGAGTAGAGCGATACGCACTTACGTCTTGGCGGTTTCGGAACGCGAGAGCATGCGCGCCATCTTCTTGGGCGCCTGCTTGCTCACCGGCGCGTACTGGAACCAACTCGCCATATATTGATCGTCCACGCGGCGGGCTGCCTGAATCCGGCGGCGCTTCGCCAGCACGCGCGAGAGGTTCTTGCCGAGGTACCAGAAGGCCTTCAGCGACGTGTGCTCCCACACCAGGCAGCACATGACCACCAGTAGGTCGCGCGTCGTGATGGAAAACCAGTTGCGCCAGTAGAGGTTCGGCGAGATGTTCTTGATGCGCATCAGGAAGCGGTTCTTCACTGAGTGCATGTTGATCTCGGGCGGCAGCGCCCTGCGGTTGCCGGGCAGCACCTTGCGCACGTGATAGCCGCGGGCGTAGGGCGCGTACAGACACTTCCAACCCATCAATTGGGCGCGCCAGGCGACGTCGGCGTCTTCGCGGTAAACGAAGAAATCGGTGTCGAAGAACTCGCCGTCAAGCGCAATATCGTCAATCATCGTGCGGCGGTAAAGCGCCGCAGCGGCGGTGGCGCCAAAGACGTATTCGTATTGCAGGTAGTGTCCGTTGTCCATCTCCTGGCTGCCACGGTCCAGGTGGCGCAGCATGGGGTTGAAATAGATGCCGGTGGAATCCACCACGGGCTTCTCGGGGATTTCGAAGTGGCTCGTCATGGTGAGCAGTTTGCCGCAAACCGCGCCAATCTTGGAATCGAACTGCCCGGCGTCCACCAGCGCCTGAATGAAGTTCGGCATCAGCAGCACGTCGGGATTCAGGGTGAGTACCCAATCGCCGCTGGAAAGCCGGATCGCCTGATTCTGCGCCGCGGCGAAACCAACATTCTCGTCGTTGTAGTAAACCCGGCAGCGACCTTCGAACTGTTCGAGGATGTCGACGGTGCCGTCGCCAGAGGCATTATCAACGATGATGATTTCCTTCAGCCGGTAGCGCTGCGCGAGAACGGATTCCAGGCACCGCTTGATGAACCGGCCGCTGTTGTAAGTCACTATCGTGACGGATACGACGTCGTTGTGCGCCATGAACCAGAACCTGAGAACCCGATTGTGTTAAAACGCGTCCCTAACACCCGCGAAACAGACTGCGGCCCGCGATACTTGCCACCTTCCCATATGCTGCCATGGGCTTGAAGCTGCGATGTAAGGCCGATTCCGCGATGCCGCGCAGAAAGGACCCCGTCACGACGGCCAGGCACACCGTTCGGAATGCGAACGGACGGAAGTGCTTGGCTGAATACCTTATCAGACTACGATACCAATAAATCAGCCGCATCTCTAGTGGCAAGTACTGGACCGAATGGCCACCCGTGTGTTTCGCGACAGCTTCCTGGATGTAGTACAGACCAAACCCTCGATCTCGAATTCTGCGGCAGAAATCCACGTCTTCGAACCACAGCGGGAAGAAGCCTTCATCCAACCCGCCGAGTTCCTGCCACACCGCGCGGCGCACCATGAAAAAAGCCCCGGCGGGTTGCTCGACCGTCGAACGTGAGGAACTATCCCAATCCAGGCAGCGGTAGCGGCGGTTCACCGGATTCCCCGGCCAGATTCTATTAAGCAAGAGAGCTTCCAAAATCAGGGTGGTGGGAGACGGCAGTCCCCGCACCATGAATCCGATCTGCGGTTGGCCGCTTGCGTCCACCAATTGGCCGCCGGCCCCGGCGGAACCAGGCAGATCGCAGGCCTGCCGGAGAGGTTCCAGACTGGTCTGAATCACGGCATCCGGGTTCAGCAGCAGAACATAAGGGCTGTTCAATACAGCAAAACCTTGATTCACCGCCCCTGCGAAGCCCCGATTGCCGGAATTGGCGATTAAACGTACTCCGCGCCGCGCGATTTCCGCGATGGTGCTGTCGCGGGATGCGTTGTCGACAACGACGATTTCAGCACCGCAGGCTAGCGCGGCATCAAGGCAGGCACCGATCTCGGCCGCGGAGTTATAAGTGACGATAATAATGCCGATGTCACTCATGTGTCACTTTGCCCCACCGGTGAGCAGGAAATACAGTCTCCAATACGTGTCCTGGCTGGCGGCCCGGATGAGCTGTTCGTTGGATCGCAGCACCTGCTCCAGTTCTGCCGGGTCTGTTTGCTGGTACTGCTTGCGGGTAGCGGAAAAATGGCGAAGGCCCTCGAACTTGCCGCGCCCCCACGCCTGACCCCGGCCATGGCGAACGGCGACGGCGCCCCACAGCAACTGGGCCACCAGGACCGGCCACAAGTGGTGTGCGGAATAGTGGCGGGCCGCGAGCAGGAGTTGATTGCGCGCCATACAGCGCACCGTTTCTTTGTGCCAGCGGCCGAGCGCGGCGCTCCCGAGGTGGACCGCCCGTGCGTCGGGGACGTAACGGCCCGTGATGCGTTGGGCGGCGCAGCGCAGGCCGAAATCGGCGTCCTCCAGATACGACTCGAAGGATTCCTCGAGCAGTCCGACCTGGCGGAAAACCTCGGCGCGATAGAGGACTGCAGTCCATGGCGGCGAGGCGATGTCGCGCGGTTGGTCGAATGGTGGACCATCGGGATGACCGGCGCCGCACCGCCAGGTGGTGGCGCCGCGACAGGTCAGGTCAAAGGTCCCATCGAGCAGACCGGATGGGCTGAGGATCTTGCCGGTGGCGAAAGGGGCGTCGGCGGCAGCGAGTTTTTCCAGGTAGTCGGGAGAGAGTTCAACATCGGAATTGAGGATCGCGACCGACGGGTGGCCGGCCTCAAGGATGCCGCGATTGACGGCGGCGGCGAACCCGGCATTGCGGCCCATGGCGATCACGCGCGCGCCGCGGGCGCGCGCCAGATCGGGCGCGCCATCGGTGGAGCCGTTATCGATGATCAGCAGTTCGGCGGCGGGGCGGGATTGTGCTTCGAGTGTGGACAGGAGGCGCGCCAGCAGGGCGCGGCCATTCCACACCGGCACTATGGCGCTGATGTTCATCGGAGGAAGCGCTTCTTGAACAGGAGCAGCAGATTCTGCACACCGTCGCGCCAGAGGTTGAGCTTGGTCTCGCCCACGCGCGAAGTGTACATGATCGAAATCTCGCCGAAGCGAATCCGCGAATCGCGCAGCGCCTCGATTTTGATCTCCTCGCTGAAGCCCATACCGTCGGATTCCAGCTTCATCTGCTGGAGGATGGAGCGGCGGAAAACCCACATGCCGGATTGCGAGTCGCGTACCCAGCGGAAAAAGAGAACCGACATGGCCAGGGAGAGGCCGAGGTTGCCAATCTCGTTAATCAGGCTCATGCCGCGCCGGTCGCGGACGGGGAAACGCGAGGCGTTGAGGAAATCGACTCCCAGGTGAAGGAAGGCCTCGATCAGGTAAGAGATGGCGTCCACCGGGTAGCTGTGGTCGCCGTCAAGCGTGATGATAAGGTCGCTGGTGGCCTCCGCGAATCCGCGTTTGTAGCTGCGCCCATATCCGCGAACCTGTTCGCGCACCACCTTGGCGCCCAACGCGGCGGCCACCTCACTCGTGCGGTCGGTGGAGTTGTTGTCGACGACAATCACCTCATCGACGAAGTCCGGCATGGCGCGCAGCACCTTTTCGATGCCCTGCTCCTCGTTGAGGCAGGGGATGATGACGGTGATGGTGAGGGACTTATACATGGGTCCGTCTTTTTTCGCTGGTCCCGCGTCTGGATATCATGGGTTCTATGAAGCGGCTTGCGCTCCTTTTCTCCTGCTCGGCGGCGCTGTTGTGCCCGGCGGATCTGGCCAACGTGCACACGGTGTACCTGCTTAAGATGGCCAAGGGGCTGGACCAGTTCCTGGCCAACCGCCTCACCTCGGACCACGTCTTCCAGATCGTGACCGACCCGAAACTGGCCGATACCGTGTTCACGGACCAGATTGGCGAAGGTTTCCAGATGAAGCTGGAGGAGTTATTCCCCACGCCGGAGAGCGCGAAGCCGGCGCCGCCCCCGCCTCCCAAACCGGAGAAGACCGGGGAGGAGGCTAACCCGTTGCTGGGCGACACGGTGAACAAGCTGTCGAACCCATCAATGAACTCGTCGTTCGGGCGCGCCACGGGAACCGTCTTCCTGGTGGACGCCAAGTCGCGGCAATTAGTCTGGTCGGTGTACCAGCCTCCAAAGGGTGGGACTGCGAAAGACATGGATCGCACGGCCACCGACATTGTAAACCGCATCAAGCGCGATCTGAAAGGGAAGTAGGACCACTCCCTGACTCGCCGGATCCAGAGCCAGACAGGAAGCCGATTCACCGCGGAGACGCAGAGAGCGCGGAGATAGGCGCAGAGAACACAAAAACAGATGTCCGATGACTCGGGAAAACGTGTGAATCCTGGTTCTTTCCCCCCTTCACGTCCGCTTCTCCTTCACCAGGTCGCGATAGCCTTCCACCAGGCGCCGTGTGATGGCGGCCATGTCCCATTGGGCTTCCACTTCGGCGCGGGCGCGCTCCGCCATGGCGGCGGCACGCTCAGGGTCGCGCAGGAGGGCGACGGCGCGGGCGGCGAATGCGGCTGGGTCGTCAGCCAGGGCGCAGAAATCGCCGTCTTTCACGGCCAGTCCTTCGGCGCCCACTTTCGTGGACACTACCGGGATGCCCGCCGCGAACGCCTCCAACAACTTCACGCGCACCCCGGAGCCACTGAGAATCGGGCAGACGAAGACGGCGTAGCGCGCCAGGGCGTGGCGGACGTCCTCCACGTAGCCGAGCATCTGCATGTGGGCGGCGTGATCCGCGTAGGTGTACTCCGGCGGCGGATCGGAACCTGCGATGACGAGTTTCGCGCCGGGTTCCTGTGCCAGGATCAGGGGCAGCACCTGGCGGACAAACCAATCCACGGCGACTCGGTTCGGGTCATGGCGCCAACTGCCGAGAAAGAGCATGGTCAGGGGCTCGCGGCCGCGCGGGCGGAACTCATAGCGGCCGCTATCGATGCCGGCGCGCAGACCCGCGCGCATGCGCGAAGCTAGTTCGGGACGGAAGCTGAGCAGGTAATCGCGGTTCGCCGGAGTGCAGACCTGCACCTGGTCGAAGGCGGGCAGCACGCCAAGCTCGTAGCGCAGGGCGCGCAGGTATTCGATGCGCGCCTTCATCTCCGCGAAGACACCCACCATGTGGCCGAGGCCGCGCCCGATGGACTGGAAGTAGACATCGTGCTCGAACAGCGCCGTGGCGATGCGGCGGAACTCGCCGCGGTACTGCGCCATGGGGGTGTACTCGAGTTGCAGCAGATCGATGCGGCGGCAATAGAGCTGGCGGTGGATGAGCCATTCGAGATCGCCATTGGCGAACTCGCGAACGGCGTGCGGTTCCAGCGAGCCCATACCTTCCGGGCGCCCGCTGGGCCGCACCAGCCACTCGGCCGAGGCGCAGAACGTGCGCAATTCCTGGTTGTCCGCTTCCTGCGAGGGCCAGTCCAGAAGTTCGAGGACGTGCACTTCGGCGAGCTTTGCCATCTCGCGCAGCGTTTGGTACATGAATACGCCACCGCCGTGGACCGGTGGGCAAATGGGGTACGGCGAAACGAACAGCACGCGCAGACGGTCTGGGGCTGGCTCCATGGCGGCAAAGCGATCGCGGAAGTAGCCGCCGAGCGGGCGTTTGAAGGCTTCGGTGTCGCCGAAGGCTGCCAGAGCCAGCGCGCGCCGGCGCGAGCGCAGGGCTTGCGGAAGCTGCTTGAAGGCCCACCAGAGCGCGGCGAGGTTCGAGCGCAGGGGGACATCTCCAAACACGACGGCGAGAACCGCGCCGGCCCATTCGTGCGCTCGGGCGAATCGCCGATCAGCAGGCTCAGGAGCGCCGCGGCGTAATTGTGCAGGAAATGCCCGCTGAAGCGGCGCCATTCGTGGATGTTCTTCCAACACCACAGTAAGCAGTTCTTCTTCAGCACGGCCTGGATGTAGTCCTGGGTGAACGTCCTGCCGATGGTGCCCCGGTGCTCGTGGAATACCACGCTGCGGGGCTGGTATAGCACCCTCCAGCCGCGCTTCCATGCCATGTAGCCCAGGTCCGTGTCTTCCAGGTAGAAGGGTGCGAGCAGGGGGTCGAATCCGCCGAGTTCGAGGAACTTCAAGCGGTCGAAAGCGCAACTGCCACCGCCCCCATAGAAGCAAGGGAAGAGATCGTCAATTGCGGCGTCGATGCGGTGGCGCACGCGCAGACTGCCGTCCTGCCACCAACCCTGAGTGAGGCCGGTCTCCTCCCGGAGCTTGCTTGGGTCGCTGAAGTAGATCTGGCAGGAGACGGCGAAGACTGCGGGATCGCCGAAGCCTTCCAGCAGGGGAGCCAGGAAATCTGGTGCCACGCGCATGTCGCTATTCAGCAGAACGACAATGTCGTTTCTGGCAGCGCGGAAGCCGGCGTTGGAGCCGCCGCCAAAGCCCAGGTTTTCAAGAAGTGCGAGAACCGTGACTTCGGGAAAGGTATTGCGCAGGAAATCGGCGCTGCCATCGGTAGAGCCGTTGTCCACCACCAGGATCTCGTTGTCGGCGTTACCAGCCAACGCCGTGCGGATGCTCGGGATGTACTTCGCGAGAAGATCTTTCCCGTTCCAGTTGGGGATGACGACGGTAGCGGCGGTGTTGTCGGGCCGGCGCGGTGGCGGAAGCGAGGCGGAGCGGCGGGTGAAGAGCTGAACCAAAACCATGGTGAGGAAGCTGACTGCCATGAGGAATGGCGAGATCAGGAGCAGCGGGAGCGCGCGGATGAGGCGTTTCAGGAAGGCCATGTCAAAGCGCGGGGCCGAGGCCTACTTTGCGGCCCAGCCTGACCCATCGGGAAGCGCGCACCATGTTGATCTGGTCCTCGAGTTGGCGTTTCTCCTGCTCCAGCCCGAGCGCCCAGACGGTGCGGTCCTGTAGGTCCTTTTCGGTCTGCTCCAGGGCGGCGGCGGCTTTGGCCAGCTCATCGGCGATTTGACGGATTTCGGCGGTGAGGCGGGCTTCGGTGTCGAGCGCCCATTGGGCTTTTTCGCGGCCCTCCTGTTCCAAAACAGCTATCTTGGCGTTGTACGCGCCAACCACTTTGCGGGCGTTTTCCTGATCGCGCGCCAGTTCCTCCTGAAGTTCCTCGACGCGCGCGCCTCGGTCGGCAAGGGCGGCGTTTAACTCCTCCGCCCAACGGTTGCTGCGCTCCAGTTCTTCTTTCTGCTCGCGGAACATGACGAGCAGTTTCTGGTGCTGGCGGTCGAATTCGGCGAGGTCCGCCTGCGCCTTGTCGAGCCATTCGTCCTTGGTAACGAGTTCGCCTTCGAGCTTGGCGATATGGCGCTCGCGTTCCCTAAGCACGTTGGCGACGCGCGGTACGTAAAGAAAAGTCGGATTGCCGATCTGCGGGCGGTGGGCGCAGACGGCGATGAAGAAGTGGCTCTCATCGGGGACTGGCTCGGCGGCGTCGACGCGGGCTTCCACGGTGTGGCCGGGCTCATGCGGCTGGAACGTGACGCCTTCGATGTGGTTTTCCAGGAACATGGAGACGTACGGGAAGAATTGCCTGAGCTCTCGAGCGAATTCGTCGAAATCGAATTCGTGAACGTGGAAGGGGTTGGCGCCGCGCGTGCCGCGCGATTCCGTGTAGTAGAGCCGGTTGGGCGTGGAGACCATCAACTGGCCCGCGGGAGCCAGCACGCGCCGGACCTCCTGGAGAAACTCCCGCCAGTTTTCCAGGTGCTCGATGACTTCGAAGGCGACCACCAGATCGAAAACGCCATCCGCGTAGGGCAGCGCGGTGCACGACGCCTGTTCGAAGACGAGATTGGGGATCGCGTAGTGGCCGCGGGCGTATTCGATAGCTTCGGGCGCGATATCGATGGCCGTGACGCTTTCGGCCACTTCGGCGAGTTCCGCCGATCCGTAGCCTGCGCCGCAGCCGGCATCCAGCACGCGCTTGGCGCGGGCCAGGCGCACGGCGAAGTGGTAGCGGGCCATGTGCTCGTTGAGCAGGTCGATATCGACCTCGCCGGGGATCAGCCGTTCGCCGGTAAACTCAGCCAAGGTGATGCTCCAGTTGGCGCTCGGTGCGGATGCGCGCGTTGACTTCCACGCGGCAGGGCAGGTGGAGGTAGCCGTAGATCTGGGCCTCGGACCGGCCCATTTGCAGGGTGATGGCGTTATCGATCCAATCGCACATCTGGTAACCCATCAGGGTGCCGTCGGCAATCGCCGGGGAGAAAGAGAAGGAGGCCGGATAGAGTTCCGGCAGATCGAGGTAGAAATCCACCGTGGTGACGTCGCCGTCCTGGAGGGGGGCAAGCTCATAGCCTTCGCGCGCCGTATTGGTGCCGGAGAAATCCATGCCGAGCTGATTGCGCAGCATGAAACCTACGATGGGCAACGCCACATCGGCGGTGGCGCGTGCGCTGATGCGCACCAGAATGCGCGCACTGGGTTCCAGGATGGAAAGAGTGCGGCCCTGCTCATCGAGCACGGCGATGCCGATGATCTGGGCGCGCCCATCACCGAAACGGTGATCGATATTGGGGATGGTTTCGACGATTTCGGGGGCCTGCATGGGCCCGCCACGGCGCGGTTGGGGATCGGCGGCGGACTTGAGAAGCAGATAGGTGGAATCCTTCTCGGTCATGGCGGCGAGGTATTTGGAGACCACGCGGTCGGGTTCGCCCACATCGACCATGCGGCCGTGATCCAGCCAGAGGACCCGGTCGCCGATGGCCTTGACATCGCTGACGGCGTGGGAGACGAAGAGAATCGTGATGCCCCGCTGGCGGAGTTCGTGAACCTTGCGCATGCAGCGCTGGCGGAAGTATATGTCGCCGACGGCGAGGGCTTCATCCACCAACAGGATTTCGGGATCCACATTGATGGCGACGGCGAAGGCCAAGCGAACCACCATGCCGCTGGAGTAGGTCTTGACGGGCTGATTGATGAAGTCCCCGATTTCGGCGAAGGCGGCGATGTCTTTGTAGCGCTGGTCGATCTGCCGGGTGGTGAGCCCGAGGATGGACCCGTTCAGGTAGACGTTATCGCGGCCGCTGAATTCCGGGTTGAAGCCGGCGCCGAGTTCGAGCAGGGCGGAAACGCGTCCGTGGATACCCACCGTGCCGGAGGAGGGATGGAGAATTCCGGCCACCATCTGTAACAACGTGCTCTTGCCGGAGCCATTTTCGCCGACGATGCAGAAGGTCTCGCCGCGCTTGACCTCGAAGCTGACGTCGTGGAGCGCCCAGAAATCCTGGTGGCGCTTCAGACGATTCAGCGACAGCAACTCCTTGAGGCGGTCGCCCGGCGCGTCGTAGATCGCGTAGCTTTTCGAAACACCCTGGAATTCAACGGCGTTCACGGTTAGGAAATCGAAAGACTAGTGTAGCGCGGGAGCCATGGAGAGGTTGCTGGAAGGCCGGAAAAAAAGAAAAGGGCGACCGCCGACCCCTGGGACTGCGAGCCTGCGAATCGGAGGGACAAGCGGCACAATGACCGCGGCGCCCATACCTAACAATAGGTATTCAGCGCGTCAGGATTCGCAGCGGGTCCGATGAGGAAGCCGGGAGCCGCCCATCTGATGAACTGGTTCTATGAACTTCCTCCTTTAGTATTAGTTCCTCCCGTTTGGAGGGTCTGGACCCGCTACCGATAATCGGATCCGCAATCACAATATGCGCCCGCCGGGGAAAGTTGTCAAGGCGCAATTTTAGGGCCGAATGCAACAGGATCGCAAAGGCTTGGTTTGGGACGGTTGCGGTCCTGCCGACGCTGCTCGACGCTCGCGGCGCGGATGTACGAAACGTCACGGAAAGCTGGGGCTTGCAAACGGCGGCGGGTGGGTGTAGATATCATCCAGGCCCATGCCGCAGAGATCAGCAGGGAGCGCTCGGCCGGAACGGTCGAAGCGTGGTCCGCAGGTCGCGCCATTGGCGGACGCGGTGGAACGTAACCATGAGTTGATTAGTGAAGTGATCGCGGGAATCGGCGCCACGCGAGCCGGCGTGAAATTCGGCGCCAGCAAGGCGCTGCGGATTCTGAGCGGGCGGGCGCCCGAACTGCTGTATCCGCACTTCGACTTCTTCGTGACTCTGTTGAGCCATGACAACCACATCCTGAAGTGGAACGCCACGCTCACACTGGCAAACCTGGCGCAAGTGGATTGCGATGGAAAAATCGAAGCGATCCTGGACAGGTACCTGGACCTCATCACCGGGCCGAACATGATTACGGCGGCCAACGCGATGCGCGGACTCGCAATCATCGGCGTGGCCAAGCCGCACCTTGTGACACGCATCGTGCTGCGGATCATGCGTGTGGAGCGCGCGGTATATGCCACGCCGGAGTGCCGGAACGTGGCGCTTGGGCACGCCCTGAGGGCGCTGGAAATACTGGCCGGCCTTTTGCCCGACCAGCGGGCGCTGCGGATGTTTGCGGCCCGCCAGTTGGGGAATCCGCGGGCGGCAACCAGCGCGCAGGCACGCAAATTTCTGAAGGCGCGGGAAAGAACGGCCCAACCCAAGTGCGGTCCATAGATTGAATCTGGGGGGGCCACGGTATTACTGGCATACCTCACACCTACCGCGGACCGCGGCGTTGATGATCCGCATCAAATCCACGACATCGCACTTTCCGGCGCGCGGGCTTCCGCCGGATGAGGAGGGTACCGAGGGCGTATGTGGTGGCAAGCGCAAAGGCCGCTCTGAAGAGGTTCCCCGTGCGTGACGTAACGAATGAGGCGCGAGTTGTGCTGACGGAGGCATCTTTGAGGTTCTACGGCAGGACAAAGGCGGTTCTCGCTTCGACGAGTCGAACGAGCCAATTCGCTTCGTGTCGAGGCGCTGGGTGAGCGTGGTATACTACCGTTCCAGAGGATGCTGGGAAGAAAAGACTGTTTTCGCTTGGCGGGCGGCATCGTCGTAAACTTGTCTGCTATCGTTGGCTTCTCTGGCGCCGCTCGCGGCCAGATCGCTGAGCGCATCCAACTCCTCCGGTTGCCGGATTCGCGAGCGCGTGAGCTGGCCTCACAATAGCGGCAACGCTTGAGCACAGAAGGAAAGGAACACCAAAGATGACGCGGAGAACATTGCTCGAACTCGCATCACTCGGCACGGCCGCCGCGGTGGCTTCCGCAGCCGAGCTTCCATTCACCCTGCCAAAACTGCCCTACGCGTTCGACGCGCTGGAGCCGTACATCGACGCGGCGACGATGCAGATACATCACGACAAGCATCATCAGGC
Organism: Candidatus Solibacter sp.; assembly: GCA_026394025.1. Lineage (GTDB taxonomy): Bacteria > Acidobacteriota > Terriglobia > Bryobacterales > Bryobacteraceae > Solibacter. Next base: position 4,672 of record JAPKZC010000309.1, on the reverse strand, counting down.
TTACGTTGACAACCTCAACAAAGCCGTTGGCGCGGACGCCGCGCTATCCAGGATGAGTGTTGACGAATTGCTGCAGCACCTGGACACGGTGCCCGCTGCCATTCGAACACAGGTCAGAAACCACGGGGGCGGGCACGCCAATCACTCGCTGTTCTGGCAGACGCTCTGTCCGGCCGCGAAGAGCGGAAAACCTGCGGGACGGCTCGCGGCGGCTTTGGAGCGGTCATTCGGCGGCCAGGAGAAGTTCGAGGATAGGCTACAGGCTGCGTCGATGGGTGTTTTCGGAAGCGGATGGGCATGGCTCTCGGTGGATCCGGGAAAGAACCTGGTTCCCGATTCCGTTCCCAACCAGGATAGTCCGCTACTCGCCGGCAGGCGTCCGCTCCTGGGCATCGACGTGTGGGAGCACGCCTACTACCTCAAATACCAGAACCGCCGGGCGGACTACCTCAAGGCGATCTTGAAGGTCATTCATTGGGACTTCGTCAGCGCCCGCTTTGAGGAATTGGCTAAATGAGTAGATACGGTCTCTGATTTCTCGCCGCGGTCACCAGGCTTGTTTCCTGAACTTCGCGCGCAGTCTCGCGCGGTGGTGGCGGCGGTATTCATGGCACTGCCGCCTCAGTCTCAGTTTGGCCTGTAATCGGACGATCACCGCCTACAGGAGGACGGTATCGATTCCGCGGTCTTCGTGAGTGTGTGGGGTGCTCGGGGCGGGTATTGCGACCGGACGGAGGAACTCCAGCAACTCGACTTCGGAGCCATCGAAGTAGCCGTCGAGCAATTCGCGGATGGCGGCGCGGCGCATGGTGTCGCGGGAAGCTTCGGGAGAATAGACGAAGGCGCGACCGACCTTGCGGCGCGTCAGCTTGCCTTTGCGGACCAGGCGGTCCAGCACCGTCATAATGGTGGTGTAGGCCAGCGGACGGGAGAGCGCGACCACCTGCTGTACGGCCCGGACGTTGCCTTCCTGCAAGGACCAGAGCGCCTTGAGACAAGCCAACTCCAGAGGCGGAGGAACGTCGCGCGCGGTCTTGGGCATCAGTTTGCCTTGGGACGGAGAAGCCCGGCCTGTAACAGTTTTTCGGCCATGAGGGAGTTGCCCGCCGCGGCGGGCGGGCGGGCCGGAGGCGCAGGCGCGGGAGGCGGCACCGGGGGTTTCGCGTCTGCGCTGGCGCCAGGGACGGGCGCAGGATTCAGGTAGCGGTCCTTTTTCAACGCGGCGCGCTCCAGCGCGGAGTTGTACGTCGTGAAGCAGCCCTCCAACTGTCGGTCGTTTTCGATCAGCGCGCGCATGCCCTCCATCTTGGAATCGAGGTCGTCCAGGTAGTGCAGCAGGAGCGCCTCGGGAAACTGCGGCACCTTGGGCGAACCGAATTCCAGTTTGCCGTGATGGCTGAGGATCATGTGTTCCACCAGCGAGCGCACCAGCGGCGGGAAATCGGGCAAGCCACGCAGTTTGTCACCCACCATCCGCATGGCGATGGAGATGTGGCCGATCAACTGGCCCTCGTTGGAATAGGAAAAGCCGCGCTCGTAATTCAATTCGTAGATCTTGCCGACATCGTGGAGCACGGCGCCGGCGATTAGCAGGTCGTAGTCGATGTTGGCATAGTGGGCGGCGGCGGATTTGGCCATGCCGCACACGCTCAGCACATGCTCGATCAGGCCGCCGAGGAAGGCGTGGTGAATCTGCTTGGCGGCCGGCGCGAGACGGTAGCGGCGGGCGATGTCCTCATCGTCCAGCACCGCTTCCAGCAGTCCCTTAAGGTGCGGATTGCGCATGGCCGCAACGATGCCGCGCAGCTCGAGCCACATTTCGCCGGCATCGCGTTTGGACGAAGGGAAGTAATCGCTGAACTGGACTTCACTCTCGTCCATGCGCCGCACTTTGTGAATGGTCATCTGCGGCTTGTTGTGGAAGACCTGGATGATACCTTTCACCTTGACGAAATCGTCGCGTTCGAACTCGTTGAGGACGTCGGACACGTTGTCCCACATCTTGGCATCGAGTTCGCCGGTGCGGTCGGCGAGGAACAGAGAGAGATACAACTCGCCGCCCTTCTTCTGCCGGATCTCCTTGGATTGGACCAGGAAACTGGTCTCCACCAACTGATTCGGCTTGAGCTCGTTTACGTAGGGCGATTTCATTTTTTCTCAGGAACGGCGGCGAGGTCGGCGGCTTTGTTGGCGGTGGCCGCTGGCGCGGACGGTGGCGCGGGGGCGGTCTTGGGCCTGGTTTCCTTCACGGTGCCGGCCGGAATCACCCACAGAAGGTGTCTTTTGCGGCGCGCTGCCACTTCTTCCTTGGTGGTGGTCTGGGGTTTCAACTGGGCGACGTCCTTCCAGCGCGTGTCCTTGGCGGGCGCGGCGCCGCTATCCATGTAGCCTTCCTTGATTTCGAGGAACGCATCCTCGCGCAGTGCGGTGAGGAAGATGCGCACCTTGCCTTCCATTTTGGGCTGGGTGAGTCGCTCCTGAATGTCAGCCTTGGCTTCCTCGAAGGGTGCCTGTCCGGCTTCGACGCGCTCGTCCACCTTGAGGATCAGGAAGGAATTCGGCCGGCGGATGGGATCGCTGACGAAACCCTTCTTCGCATTGAACACCAAGTCTTCAATGGGCTTGTCCATGAGGCCTTTGGTCATCGGTCCGACCTGGCCGCCGTTCTTGGCGGTCTCGACGTCATCGGAGTTGTCGCGCGCCAGTTCCTGGAACTTCTCGCCCTTCTTGGCGCGCGCCGCCAAATCCGTGGCCTTTTTTTCGGCCACCGCCACCTGCGCGGGAGTTTTGCCCTCGGTGGAGATGACGATCTGGCTCAGGAACACCTGCGATTCCTTGCGCATGTACTCCGATTTGTGCTCGTCGTAGTACTTTTGGATTTCTGCTTCCGGCACGATGACGTTGCGCGCGACTTCCTGGCCGATGACGCGCTGGGTGAGCATCTGGTTCTTCATCTGGAGCTTGAAATCCTCGAACGTCATGCCGGTGTTTTCGCGGATGAAGGCCTGGAACTTATCGGGGTCGGAGATCTTCTGCTGCACCTGGATTTCGGCCAGGCGGCGTGTCACTTCCGAATCCACGTTGATGTTCAGATCCTTACCTTTCTGCACCAGGAGCAGGGTATCGATCTCATCGCGAAGCGCATTGGCGAAGTATTCGGTGACCGCCTCTTGGAGGCGGGGTCCGCTCAGCCCCTGCCGCTTGGCCTCGGCCTCGATCTCCAGACGCTTCCTGGCAAGTTCGCCGCGGGTAATGATGTCGCCGTTGACTTTCGCGGCGATCTCTTCGACGACCTTGACGTTGTCTGCCGCGGCGCAAACCGCGAGGCTGGACGCGATGAGTACTACAAACCTACGAAACATAGCTGATCCTTTTATTTTAGCAAAGCCTGGGGGTAGACTAGGTCCGCAGTTGGGAGAGCTTCTCCGTGAGGAAGCGGAGAATGTCCCCGGCGCCGGTCTGACCATCCAATGGCAATAGCAATACGCCTGCCGGAGTGAACTGCGCGCCGCGGGTTTTGCCGACGATCGTCATGAGCCGCGCGGGATCCACGCGAGTTTCCGTATGGAACTTTATATTCAATAAGTTATGGCGGCGGTCCACGGCCTCGACGCCGATCTGCTCGGCCAGCGTCTTGAGCGCCGAGTAGACCACCAGGTTGTGAACCGGTTCCGGCACTGGGCCATATCGATCCTCCAGTTCCTTTTCGGCACGGTCCCGGCCGGCGTCGTCGGTGGCGTTGGCGATCTGCCGGTAGGCGCGGAGGCGCTGATTTTCATCGGCGATGTACTCGGGCGGGATGCGGATATCCAGGCTCAGGTTGAGGGCCGACCGGCTCTCCGGTACCACTTCTTCGCCTTTCAGTTCGCGAACCGTCTCGTCGAGCAGGCGCACGTAGGTGTCGAAGCCGACGCAGTTAATCTGGCCGTGCTGCTCTCCGCCGAGGAGGTTGCCGGCGCCGCGCAACTCCAAATCAAGGGCGGCGATCTTGAAGCCGGCGCCCAAGTCGCTGAATTCCTTGAGGGCGGCGAGACGCTTGCGCGCAATTTCGGTGAGCTCCGTATCGGGCTGCACCAGCAGGTAAGCATAGGCGCGCCGGTTCGACCGGCCCACTCGTCCGCGCAATTGATAAAGTTCCGAGAGGCCGTACCGCTCGGCATTCTCGATGATCATAGTGTTGGCAAGTGGGATATCCAAACCATTTTCTACAATAGTAGTACAAACCAGGATATCGAACTCATGGCGCATGAACTGGAGCATCGTCTTCTCCAATTCGGCCTCCCCCATCTGGCCGTGTCCCACGCCGATGCGCGCTCCGGGCGCCAGTTCCTGGATGGAGTGGGCGCGCGTCCAGATGGAGTCCACGCGATTGTGCAGGAAGTAGACCTGCCCGCCACGGCCTAACTCCAGTTCTAGTGCCTGGCGGATGAGTTCGGGTTGGAAGGGCGCCACCACAGTGTGAATGGCGAGGCGATCCTTGGGCGGCGTCTCGATTACCGACATGTCACGCAGGCCTAACAATGACATATGTAGTGTCCTGGGAATAGGCGTAGCACTCATGCTGATGACGTCCACTGCCTTCTTGAGGTGCTTGAGGCGCTCCTTGTGTTTGACCCCGAAGCGCTGCTCCTCATCGACGATCACCAAGCCCAGGTCTTTGAACTGGACGTCT
>JAPKZC010000733.1:1164-3007 GCA_026394025.1 Candidatus Solibacter sp. | reverse complement strand
CGGAAGTTCGCCTTTCGCGCTCTACCCAAAAACACATCGGATCGGTAGACCCTTATGCCTTGAAAATCCCCGCCCCGAAGGGGCGGAATACTCACTAACGGAGAGCGAACTCTCTCCACTTCACGCTGAACCGGCACACCCGCTGCTGAGGCACTCTTTAATAAACGCAAGTGGCGCATCCGGCAATTGGGCCCGTGGCAAATTCGATTATAGAACGTCAGGCAGCACTGCCGCCCGGAGTGTTGGACCGATCAGCCGATTCTGCGTCCCGTGGCTCCCCTCGGCTGAACTTCCGTGACGTGACCGGCGTTTCACGGGAGCCATTCCAATTCGCCAGATCGGCAGTTATACCGAAAGGGAGCGCGGGTACGCGTGCCTATCTTAAGTCGCGCCGCTCACACTGGGGGTGCCAGACGGAGCACACATCTCGTTGCATCGTTGTCGGGCATACCCATAGGCGGGGAAGAAATCCCCCATCGCGTTAGATACGATTCGCCGGTCTTCAGCGAACGCCGGCGATGACGTATAGCTTTCAAACAGAGCGTCCGCAGTCATTCCCGAGCGGTAGGCCGACGACAGGTGATCGTTCACAATCTTCCGTGCCGCCTAGCTTCGGTAACTCCTCCGCGAGCTGTGCTGCCACCGCCTTGATCGAGGATATCGCGGGGCCGATCACCTCCCTAAGAAGCGCTTCGTCCGGTATCCTGCCCGGCGCGGCCAAGAGCAGATGAACGAGCGCGTGGACGTAGCTACCACCGGTACTACTGACTCTCAAATGGGCCACCTCCCCCGACGTCTCATTAACGCTATTGCAAATTTGCATGACATCTTCGCGCGATCGAGTCGCATAGTCATCGAACGTACATCCGAGGATCATGTGCTCAGGGCTGTACTCTCTGAGGGAGATTTCTAGTTCGCCCAAGTCCGGGTGCTTGAACTGGACCCAGCCGTGTTCGTCGATTGTGGCTAATACCTGAGCCTTAGCTTGCACGACTCGTTGATGTAGTTCAGAGAGCTTCTTGTTGTAGTCTGCCAATTCACCCTCCTTATGGTGACGGGGCGGATTGCATCGACGCTCGCTACTATCTGAGCGTATGCCCGCAAAGCTTGCAGTGGTCATGGCCGTGCGCGCAGTCCTTGCAGGTGAAGTGACCGTCCTTACAGGTTTTGCCGCCTGACAGGGGTTTGTCCTTACCGCACGTGTCGCATGTTCGTGTTGACGTTGACATCTTCTCTCCAGGGGCCGTAGATACGACCAAATCCTCTCACAACTTCCGCCCGAGAACAACCCCACTGGCGGCGACACCCCACTGGCCAGCGACGATTCCCCGCCTGCCAGCTCCCCCATCGTCGCCCATCCGGACGTTGGATAGAAGGCATCCTGGGAGATCAGTCCTGATAAGTCCCGGTCACTTCATCTGCGCTGATCATGGCGATTGTCGGTGGCGCCCTCCTGCCCGTCCCGCGAGGGCGCTCTCGCCGATTCCATCGGAATTTACATGGCGTTCCTGATGTTCGCGGTCTGCTGTTTGTCCATCGTCTACTACAGCTTCTGTGGGTCGCGGATAATGCGGCCGTCGCCGAGTGACTCAAACATCATAAATTTCGGCGTCGCTAAGCTATTCTCCATGGGGACTTTAGCCGGATTATCCCTCGTTTGCCGCTCCTCGGATTCGCACCCCCGTGTCGTAAAACAAAATCAGCGGGGGTCTGCACGCCACCCCCCGCTCGCTGGAATCGAAGAGCTGACCGGACAAAGCTGTCCGGTTTTGGATGCTTCTGCCGGCGTTAACTGATTTGTTATCAATAAAACATAGTCCCGCTGGCCGGACATTCTTGTCCG
>JAPKZC010000733.1:0-1121 GCA_026394025.1 Candidatus Solibacter sp. | reverse complement strand
GTTTGGGCCTCGCGGGGCCGATTTCAGTCCAAGCCTATCGCTGCTTCAGCATCTCGCGCGCGCAGTTGAAGCCGGGGGCGCCCATTACGCCGCCGCCCGGGTGCGCCCCGGAGCCGCACAGATACAAGCCCGCTACCGGCGTGCGGTAGCGGGCCCAGCCCGCCACGGGACGCATCATGAACATCTGGTCCAAGCTCATCTCACCGTGGAAAATGTTGCCGCCGGTGATGCCAAAGCGCCGCTCCAGATCGAGCGGGCTCAGCACTTGCCGGTGCTCGATAATCCGCCGGATGTTCGGGGCGTATTCCTCGATCAGCGAAATCACGCGGTCGCCGAAGGGCTCGCGCAGTTCGTCCCACGTGCCTTCGCGCAACGTATAGGGCGCGTATTGCAGGAAGATGCCCATGATGTGCTTGCCGGGCGGCGCGAGCGAGGCGTCGTACATCGTCGGAATGGTCAATTCCAGCAGCGGCCGCTCGCTCGCGCGGCCGTACTTGGCGTCGTCCCAGGCGCGCTCCACGTATTCGATGCTGGGGCAGATGTGCATCGTGGCTTTGTGGTGCGGCCCGGGCCCAGAGGGCGCCCCGCCGGGATAGGCGGTGAACTCCGGCAGGCCGTTGAGCGCGAGGTTGATTTTGCAGCTGGTGCCCTCGATGCGGAAATTGCGGATGGCACGGACGAACTCGGGGTCTAGATCGGCGGGGTCCAGAAGGCGCAGGAACGTGCGCTTGGGGTCGAGATTCGATGCCACCTCCAGCACCACGCCGCGCGCCCGGCCGCCGCGCACCAGCACTTTGGCCACCGGTGCATTCACGCGGATCTCCACGCCCTTGGCGCGGGCCGACGCCGCGATGGCCTCTGCCACCGTTCCCATGCCGCCGCGCACGAAGCCCCACAGCCCGCGATGTCCCGCCACACCACCCATGCAGTGATGCAGCAGAATGTAGGCCTGATCACCAGCATCCCGATCAACGCAGCAGAGAAGGTGCACGAGATGGTTACTGGCAATTTAGGGACAGGCGCACGGCCAATATCCCTGGTTGATGAAATTATGAAGATGGGAGACATAACAAGGAACAGGGCTGTGCTGATAGCAAGGACAGAAACAGCAAGGGCAGCAA
>JAPKZC010000877.1 GCA_026394025.1 Candidatus Solibacter sp. | reverse complement strand
GTTGGGAACGGATTGGCGATTGTCGTGTAAGGTGTGGCGTTGCTGTCGACGCTGCCCACATACGAAGTGGTGGTGTTGAATGAGCTCGCGGCACCGTTGAAATCGTCATTGTAAGTCGGCGAGGAAAAGAACATGCCGAAGCCGCCGCGCACCACGGTCCTGGAGTTCAGGCTCCAGGCGAAACCGAAGCGCGGACCGAAGTTGTTCGAATCCAGATTGCCCTGCCGGCGCGGCAAGCCGTTAACTCCCGCGAATAGCACTCCTCCGCGGAGGTTCATCCCTGGAACCTGCAATGCGCCGGGGGCGTCATAGTCGAAGCCGTAGATATCGCGATCGTAGCGCTCTGTATAGGGTGTCTCGAGCTCGTAACGCACTCCGAAGTTCAGGGTGAGGTTGCGGCGCACCTTCCATTCTTCCTGGATGAACAATCCGGTATAGGTGTTTTGTAACGCGGCCGCGGCGTTATACCCAAGCGATCCGGAAGCTGGCACGCCGAGAAGCAGCGAAGCCAGCGCTGAACCCGAGGTGGTCCCGGATGTATTCTGCGAGTAATTGGCCCGCGTGAAGGTGTTGTTGAAAGTGAACGTGCCGGGACCACTTCCCCCCGGGTCGAGATTGTTATAGCGAGGCAGACGGAAATCACCGCCGAACTTCAACGAGTGGTTCCCTAGCTGCTTATAGAAAGTAGCCAGCCAAGTGGAGGTATAGAAGCGGTTGACACCCTTGGTGGATCCCAAACGGGGGAAGCTCTCACTGTCCAGATTGAAAGTCGGATAGGCCTTGAAATACTGGTTCTGCGCGATGATAGCCGGGAGATTCAGCGACTCCGGATCGAGCAATTGGCGGGGATTCGATTTCACCTGCCAGCGACAGGCGAACCCGTACCGGAATGAGGCCACCAGCGTTGGCGAAAAGGTAACCGTGTAGTCGATGCCCACGTTGTCCATATAGCGGTCGTCCTGGCCAATGTCGCTGTTGCCGCTTTCCGGCCATGAGTTCACGCCGGACATCATCGTGTCGGAATCCTGAATGCGCACCAGGTGGCTGTAGCGCACGAAAAGGCGCTGGCTTGCACTGACAATCTGGTCCACGCGCCCTGTGTAGTTGCGCTGCTTGGTGTCGTACAGGCCGCTGCTGGCCCAGTTGTAACGGCCGATCTGTAACGGGCCCGTCTGGTTGGGCAGCGCGTAGGTCTTCGCCACTGCCGCTGCCGTAGGATTGATGCGCGACGCCGGCACCTTATTGCCCGGGAACATAGTACGGGTTGCAGAGGAGCCGGTGCCGACAGTGGGCCAGGGGTCGTAGATCTGAACGTAACCGCTGCCCAGCGAGTTTAGTGTCTGAGAGAAGTCGCCGGTGCGCTCCTGTTCGGTGGGGACGCGCGCCTGGCGGAACAGGTCGCGCTTGTCGTCGTCGCGTTCGTAAGCCACGCTGAAGAACGTGCGGTTCCGGCCGTTGTAGAGCTTGGGCAGATATACCGGACCGCTGAACATGAATCCGATCTGGTTGTAGCTGACGGGCGGCTTATCCAGCCCCGCGCGGTTGTTGCTCCAACTATTGGCGTTCAGGGCCGCCCATCTCTTGAAATCGTAGAGCGTACCGTGCACGTCATTGCCGCCCCCGCGGGTGGTGATGCTGATCGTGCCGCCGTTGGAGT
>JAPKZC010000280.1 GCA_026394025.1 Candidatus Solibacter sp. | reverse complement strand
TCGATGTGGGTGCGGACCTTTACCCCTATGATCGCGCCAGCACCAATCTGGGCATCCGACTGCCGGGCTGGGCGCTGGCCGGCGGCCAGCTTAAGGAGCGGCTCGCCGACTCCGCCACCCGAAGCAAAATCGCCCTCGAAATGAAGCAGAACCTGGCCGAAATGGGCGAGCCCGATTATGCCTTTGCCACCGTGGCGCGCTTCGCTGCGAACCCCGCCTATGAAGGCAAGACCATTTCCGAAATCAATGCGCTGAAAGGCCGCGCGCCGGGGGCTGAGAACGAAATCGAGACCGTCTTCGATTTGATGAACGCGGGCGGCGCCTCCATGATCTACCACCTGATGGGCGAGGTGGATATCGAGCGCTTCCTGCGCTACCCGTTCACCGCCATCGCGAGTGACGGCGGCATCACCGAGCTCGGCGTGGGCAATCCGCACCCTCGCTCCTATGGGACCAATGCCCGCGTGCTCGCCGAGTACGTCCGCGTGCGCGGAGTCCTGACCCTGGAAGATGCCATCCGCCGCATGACGTCGCTGCCAGCCCGCACCTTCGGCCTGGATGACCGCGGTTTTCTGCGCCAGGGCATGGCAGCCGACCTGGTGCTGTTCGACCCCGTGCGCGTGCAGGACAAATCCAGCTACGCGCAGCCCCATCAGTACTCGCAAGGCTTCGACTTCGTGCTGGTCAACGGCCAGATTGTGGTGGACGATGGCAAGCTCACCGCCGCCCGCCCCGGCCAGCCGTTGCGCCACCGCGAGTAACACCCTTTGCTGCCGAGACACAATAGACGGGCCGGGAGGCCTGTCGTACCCCCTCTGTTAAACTGAGGTTTCCCCAATGCCTCCGCAACCTGCCAACCATCCGAACGCAGCCCCTGCGGCCTCCGCCAAGCCGGGGCCGGCGTGGCTGCGCCCGGCCGTGCTGGCACTTGCCGCGCTGGCCCTCTTCTCCATGTTCTCGGCCGCGGTGGGCGACGCCGACACCTGGTTCCACCTGCGCACCGGCGCTTACATCGTGCAGAATCACAAGCTACCCGTGCCCGATCCTTTCAGTTGGACCACCTACATGGGCCGGCCCGCCTACGCGGGCGAAGAAGCCACGCGCGACCTCAACATGAAACACGAGTGGCTGGCGCAGGTCATCCTCTACCTGGTGTATGCCGCTGGCGGATTCCCGGGCATGGTGCTTTTCCGCGCCGCCTGCCTCACTATGTTCTGCGCCATCGTGGGCTGGGTGGCCTACCGGCGCACCGGACGTTTCTATCTTTCGCTTGCGGCTACCATGGCGGCGGGCATGATCGCGCGCTCTGCCGCTACCGACCGCCCGTTCCTCATCACCTACCTGCTAATGGCGGTGACGCTCTGGATCCTGGAGCGCCGCCGCGGCCTCTGGGTGCTGCCGCCGCTCTTCGTATTTTGGGCCAACGCACACGGCGGATATTTCATGGGCTGGGTGCTGCTTGGCGCCTATTGCGGCGAAGCGCTGTTCCTCCGCCTGTGCAAACGGCCGCCGCCGGACGAGAAGACTTTGTGGACAGCCAGCCTGATTGCGATACTAGGCAGCGGCCTCAATCCCACTTACTTCAACGTAGTCCCCGGCATGTTCGCTTACCGGCAAAGTCTGCTGCAGAAGACGCTGAAGGAGTGGCACTCGCCCGCGCTCTGGCCTCCCGGATGGTACAGCGTACTGCTCTTTGCCGCGGCCCTAGTGCTGCTTTGGGCGCACCGCCGAACACGCCCGTCCGACTGGCTGCTCTTCGCCGTTTTCGCTGCCTTCTCTCTGATGGCGCAACGAAACGTGATCCTGATCGGCCTGATCGGGCCCATCGTGATCGCCTCGTATCTGCCCCAATTGCGGCGGCCGCTGCCGCGCATGGCGGAGTTTGCCGTGCCGCTGGTGCTGCTGCTGGTGGCCGGCGAGCGCATCGCCAGCGGCGACGCCTTTCAATTGCAGGTGGCCGGCTGGCAGTATCCCGCGGGCCCGGTGAAGTTCCTCAAAGAGCACAAGGTCACCACGCCGATGTTCAACATCTATGAATGGGGCGGTTACCTGATGTGGGATGCGTGGCCGCTACAGAAGACCTTCATCGACGGCCGCGCGCTCAACGAGAGCGTCTTCCAGGATTACTGGAGGATCGCGTACAACTACCGCAACGCGCAGCCGCTCTTGGACAAATACGACGTGCAGGTTCTGCTGCTACAGGGCTTCGAATACTGGACCGGCAAGGTCTACATGCTGGGCGCCGTGCTCTCCGACCCGAGCCAGACGAAGTGGAAGCTGGTGTACCAGGACAAAACCGCCACGATCTTCATGCGCCAGCCGCCGCCGGGCGTGCAGCCTCTGAACCCCGAGCAGGTCTTGACCAGCCTCGATGCGCAGTGTACGGACCACCTGCTGCATGAGCCGGGGAAGCCGGGTTGCGCCGTCGGCCTGGCCGATCTCTACACCAGGCTCGGCAAGACCGATCGCGCCGCCACATGGCTCGCCGCCTACGATCAGATTCGCCACGGAAGCTACCATGCCCCCTCGCCCCGCTAATCCGAAAACTGCCATGCCGCCACCGGCCGCTCCGTCGGCGCCCGCCGCGCCCGCGTGGCTGCGTCCGCTCCTCCTCGGGCTGACCGCGATGATGTTCCTTACCTGGTTCACCGGCGAAGTGGCCGACACCGACATCTGGCTCCACCTGATGACCGGGCGCCACACCCTGGAAGCCCGCGCCCTCACCGTGCCGGATCCGTTCTGCTACACCAGCAACCTGACCAGCACCGCGTATCCCGGCGAAGCCAAGACGCGCTACTTCAACCTGACCCACGAATGGCTGGCGCAGATTCTCATGTACGTCATCCACGGAGCCAGCGGATTCCCCGGCCTGGTGCTGCTGCGTGCCCTGCTCCTCATCGCTTTCTGCTGGCTGGTGGGGTTAATAGTGTGGTGGCGCACCGGCGGGTACTATCGCAGCCTGGCCGCCGCCATCGCCGCAGGTGCGGTGGCGATCAACTTCCAGCAGAGCCGTCCCTTCCTGGTGACCTTCGTATTGCTGGCCGTCACCATGGCGATTCTGGAACGCCGCCGCTGGATGTGGGCGCTGGTTCCCGTCTTCGTCTTCTGGGCCAATTGCCACGGCGGCTACTTCATGGGCTGGGTAATGCTCGGCGCCTATTGCGGCGAAGCCCTGATCCGACGCCTGCGCAGGCAACCGGTGGTGGGCGAGCGCCAACTCTGGCTGGTGACCATCGCCAGTTTCCTGGCCTCGGCAATCAATCCCAACGGATTCCGCGTCATCGAGATCATGATGTACTACCGGGGCAGTTCGATCCAGTCGAGCAATCTGGAATGGCAATACCCGGCATTCTGGCTGCCGCCCTACGGCTACGGCGTGGTGCTGCTCGGGTCCTTGGCTGCGATGCTGATTTCGCGGCGGAAGACGCGGCCGGTGGATTGGATTCTCTACTTCGTCTTCGCCGCGGCCTCGCTGATGGCCGTGCGCAACACCATCCTGATGGGCCTGGTGGGTGCGGTACTGCTCGGGGCGTATCTCCCAGCATGGAAGCGGGCCATTCCGGCCGCGGCGGAATTCGCGGCCGCGGGGCTGGTGTTGCTGACGATCGGGCTCGCGGTGAGCGGCGGCGGTGCCTTTCAATGGCGCGCCGCGGAGTGGATGCTGCCCGTCCAGGCGGCGGACTTTCTGAAAGCCCACAACGTCTCGGGCCGCATGTTCAATACCTACGAAAACGGCGGCTACCTGGTCTGGCGTCTCTGGCCCGCGCAGCGCGATTTCATCGATCCGCGCGGCTTGAGCGAAGAGGCCTACGCGGATTACAGCCGAATCTTGTCGTACGCGGATTCGAAGGGCGGAAAGAGCGTGGACGAACTGCTCGCCAAGTATGGAATTGAGGTACTCGTGCTGAATGGATTCGACCGGTTTTCGGGCCACGTTCACACCTTGGCCGCCGCCCTTTCCGATCCCAGCCAGAAAGAGTGGAAGCTGGTTCAGGCGGACAACCGAAGCGTGGTCTTCATGCGCCACCCCCCCGCCGGGTTGCAGCCGCTGAATAATCTGCACGCGCTACAGAGCATCGAGACGCAGTGCCAGCAGCAGATTGAACACGACCCCAAACAGCCCGCCTGCGCCCGCGGCATCGCCGATTTCTACACGCGGATCGGCCAGACCGTGCGGGCCGCGCAGTGGATGTCCTACTACGACTCCCGCTCCCACTAGACGCAGCAACGAGGCCTGTTCCCTTTTCCATCGGTGGTGAAAAGGCCACAGGCCGCCCAGGGTTGCAGGGCCCCTAAAACCCCCACGCTTTCCGCTTGACGGCGGGAGGTTCTCTCATGGAGGCCGCGACCGTAGGTTTTGGCTCTTTCGCGCCTGAGCCATCCGCCGTCTGCCCCCGTCGTCCTCAGATTCCCGATGTCGACGATGTCCTAGAATGAAAGGGAACTACGATGCAATTGCCACCCTTGCTTCTCCTCCTCGTGAGCGGCCTTGGCGAAGGGACCTGCCAACCTTTATGAGCGAAGGCACCGGCCTGATCATCGAGACTGCGATGTTGCCGACCGCTCGGACGGCCGCGGCGCCGAGACACCGAGCTGTTCTTGCACGATACTCGAACGCAGTGCTCCTTGTAGTAATGTTGGCTAATGCCGCCCATGCCAGGGAATTCCATGTCTCGGTCAACGGAAACGACAGTAACGACGGTTCGCCCTCAAGGCCATTCAAGACGATTTCCACTGCTGCCGCAGCCGCGCAGCCGGGCGGTGTCATTACAGTGCACGAGGGCACGTACCGGGAACGCGTGACACCGCCGCGGGGAGGCGAGTCCGACTCGAAGCGGATCGTCTACCAGGCGGCCGCCGGCGAGAAGGCCGTTATCAAGGGATCGGAGGTGATCCGCGACTGGAAGCCATTCATGCCCGGCGTGTGGAAGGCGACGGTGCCGAGCGCCTTTTTTGGCGGCTACAATCCCTACAAAGAGCTGATCGTTGGCGACTGGTTCACGGACAAGGGACGGCCGCACCACACCGGCGAGGTCTACCTCAACGGCAAGTCCCTGTGGGAGACACACCTGCTGGAGCGTGTGCTAAATCCGCAGCCTTCATCCGACGGCCGGGATCGCGAAGGATCGATGTGGACCTGGTTCACCGAGAGCGACGACAAGAATACATACATCTACGCCAACTTCCACGACAAGAACCCGAATGAGGAAACGGTGGAAATCAACGTGCGCGACAGCTGCTTCTACCCGGACCAACCGGGCCGCAACTATATTACGGTGCGCGGCTTCCACATGAGCCAGGCAGCCACGCAATGGGCGGCGCCGACAGCCGAGCAGATTGGCCTCATCGGCACTCACTGGAGCAAGGGCTGGATCATCGAGAACAACGTGATCAGCGACTCGAAATGCTCCGGCATCAGCCTGGGCAAGGACCGCAAGACCGGCCACAATGTCTGGATCAACGACCCGCGAAAGGATGGCGCCACACATTACAACGAAGTGATCGTACGAGCATTGGAAGCCGGCTGGTCGCGAGAAAAGATCGGGTCCCACGTGGTGCGGAACAACGTCATCTTCAACTGCGAGCAGGCCGGTATTGTGGGAAGTCTCGGGGCGGTGTTCAGCCAGATCACGAACAACCACATCTACAACATCTGGGCCAAGCGGCAGTTTACCGGCGCGGAAATGGCAGGCATCAAACTGCACGGCGCGATCGACGTAACGATTAAGGGCAACCGCATCCACAGCGCGGGCCGCGGGTTGTGGATGGACTGGATGGCGCAAGGCACGCGGATCACGGGCAATCTGCTCTACGACAACAGCATGGACGACCTCTTCGTGGAGGTGAATCACGGACCATTTCTGGTGGATAACAACCTCTTTCTCTCCGGCTTGAGCCTGTCGGATATGTCCGAGGGTGGCGCCTATGCGCACAATCTGATGACCGGCCGAATTGTCAGCCGGCCCGAACCGCGGCGCTCCACGCCATTTCACAAGGCGCATTCGACCGCGCTCGCCGGCCTGAGCAGCACAATGGGAGGGGACAACCGTTTCTACAACAACATGTTTGTGGGGAATGGCGGACCACCCGCGAGGGGCACCGAGGCCGATGCCAACCCGCTGCGCTTCGGCAGCTATGGGCTGTGGGTTTACGACCAGCGGGAGTATCCACTGCTAACCGGCGGCAACGTTTATTTCACAGGGGCGCGCGGCTATTTCAAGGAGGCTGGTGGACTCAATTTGCCGGCAACGAATCCCAAACCCGAACTGGTGGAGGAAGGCGACGGCGTGTATCTTCATCTGAACGTAGGCGCGGAGGTGCGGAGCGCCGCGACCAGGTTGGTGGATACCGAGCTATTGGGGAAGGCGAAGGTTCCGGGACTTGGGTACGAGAACTTGGACGGCTCGCGCATTGCCATCGACAGCGACTATTCCGGCAAGAAGCGAAAGATGACGGGTCCTTCCGCCGGACCCTTCGAGGACCCGGGTCAGGGGAACCTGAAACTGAGGGTCTGGTGACTCAACTCATCTCTGATAGCCGATCGCAGGCCCTTGGTTATTCGTACCGCATCGCGTCTGTCACTGCGTTGAGCGGATTCCTGTTCGGTTTCGACACGGCGATCATCAACGGCGCGATCGTCTTTCTTCGCCGGCACTTCAAGTGGACGGAGATCGAAACCGAAATCGCCGCAGGCAGCCCGCAAGATCATTCTGCTCTTGTCCGCGGTGATCTTCGCACTCTCCTCAGTAGCGACCGCGCTGCCCAACGGGCTGGGCGAATTTGTGGCCGCGCGTGTGGTAGCCGGGGTCGCCATCGGTATCGCTTCGATGCTGGCCCCGCTCTATATCGCAGAGGTCTCTCCGGCGGCTATCCGCGGGCGTCTGGTCAGCATGAATCAACTGGCGATCGTGCTGGGCATTCTGGCTTCGTACCTGGTGGGGTGGGCCATGGCCGGGTTTGGCGATGGAAGCTGGCGATGGATGTTCGCCGTGGCAGCGATTCCTTCGCTGCTGTTTTTCGGCGCTCTGTTCTTCGTGCCGGAGAGCCCCCGCTGGCTGGTGAAAGAGGGCAGGCGCGACGAAGCTGAGCACGTGCTGGCGAGGTTGGGGGAACAGCCGTCGCAACTGGGCGAGATCGAGCGCGCGATCGCCGAGGAGAGCGGATCGCTGCGGCAATTGCTGGAGCCCGGGATGCGGCGCCCGCTGCTGATCGGCGTTACGCTGGCCATTCTTCAGCAAGTCACGGGCATCAACACGGTGCTCTATTACGGGTCCATCATCTTCACGGAGCAGGCGGGCGCGGCTAGCACGTCGGCGGCGCTGTGGGCGAACGTTCTGGTGGGCGCCATGAACCTGGTCTTCACCGTGGTCGCGCTGTTCACCATCGACCGCCTGGGACGCAAAGCGCTGCTCATCTCGGCGGCCGCCGGCATGGGACTCTCGCTGACGGCGCTGGGCTTCGTCTTCGCCGTGGGTTCGGTAACACCGTCGCGCGCCCTGGCGCTGATTCTCTGCTACGTGGCGTGCTTCTCCTTCGGGATGGGGCCAGGCGTGTGGGTGGTTATCTCGGAGCTATTCCCCACGCGAATTCGAGGACGGGCGATGTCGCTGGCAACGGTTGCGCTGTGGCTGGCTTGCCTGCTGATCACGCTGACGTTTCTTTCGCTGGTAAAGGCAGTCACGGCGGCCGGGGCGTTTTGGATCTACGCCTTGATGTGCGCC
>JAPKZC010000696.1 GCA_026394025.1 Candidatus Solibacter sp. | reverse complement strand
GCGCCTTGCTGGCGGTACCGGCCTATCTCATCCTGGTGCCGGATGCCAACGCGCTGGGCGGAGAGAAATTCCCCGCGCCCTCCGCGCTGGTCTGGATGGGCGTAGCCAAAGTGCTCTCGCAGGGATTGAGCACCCTGCCGCGCAGCGCGGTGATGGCGATGGTCATTGCGTTCGTTGTCGGTGTTGCCATCGTCATCATTGACCGCGTGTTCCCCAAGGCGAGGCCCTACACGCCCTCACCGGCCGCGCTCGGGATTGCGCTGACGATCCCCGCATACACGAGCTTCGCCATGTTCCTCGGCGCGTTCATCGTGTGGATACTGGAAAAGAAGGCCCCGAAATGGAACGACGCCTACACGATCCCCATCGCGTCCGGCTGCATTGCGGGCGAAAGCATCATGGGCGTGATTCTGGCCGCCTTGATCGCCTTCGGCATCATGCACTGACGCCTTAGGCGACGTACAAGCCTCAGACCTTTCGCCGCCGGACTGGCGCGTTCCCGGCTAATAGCGCAACACGCGCGTGTCGCCTTTCTTCATTGGCACCGTCACACGGGGGCCGCTGCCGACACGTTCGCTGGTCAGCGCATCCTGCACCTTCCCGCGGCGCCCGGTGTCGAGAGTGACGGGCCCGTCCTGCGCAGCGTGCAGGGCCACAATTGGCCCGTTCGCATACACGTTGCAATCCGTCTGCGTGTAGAGGTGAACCCCTGCCTTGTTGGCGGCGAGGCGGAGCAACTCGGAAGTCAGCCCCGGCGCGCCGACAAACAGCGACCACCCATCAGGCGCTCGGCGTAGCGCGACGGCGGCGGAGCCATCCGGGTAAGTCGCCAGGGTCTCCGCCGGGGACGCATCGGCGGCGGCAAACAGCGGAGTCACAGCCCCATCAACACCGAACGCCGTCTGCAGACCGAGCTGCCTGCCAAGGTCGGTCGGCGTGGCCCAGCCCCGCGTGGGAGACACCGCCACGAGGCGAAAGCCCGTCAGTTCCCGCATGGCCTCCGGCGAGGTCCGGTCCCCATCATGCCAGCCGGGAGCGTAACACCAGACGCGGAACGCCCCGCGCGTGTGGCGGCGCAACTCCTGCCGCTGCGCTGCCGTAAGCTGCCACGCGTTGAGAAAGACGTAGAGCTTCGCCGGCACCCGGCCACGAACCACATCGTCGAGCAGGTATTGGCCGTAAGGAGCGCCCATGCGCGCCAGTGGGCGGCGCACCTGGTAGATCGCGGACTCGGTGACCCTCCAGGCGCTGCAAGACGTCTCCGTCATGGCGCGCTCATCAATAACCGCCGCGACCTGTGGCCGGTAGGCGATGGGTTTCGCTAGGAAGACACGGTCCACGGCCTCAAGGCATTTCATCTCATTCCAGATGCGCGGGTCATTGAACCACCCGGTCATCCCCAGGTCCATCCACCACGTCGCAAAGTTGCGCGTCGCTTCCTCCGCGACGTTGCGTCGCAGCAGCGTCAGGGTCTCGGCCAGGTCCTTCGCGCCATCGAACTGGCCCGGAAACTCGCCGCTGCCCAGGTACGTGCGCGTGTCATCTTCGCAGAGCCACATTTTGCCGGCGAGAGCGACGCTTTCGGCCGCTGTCATCGTCGGCGCGCTGCCGCCAATCCCGCGGTCGAAGTAGGAAATCGGCGAACAGAGCACGTCAATATCCGGGCAATCCAGCACGCGACGCAAGGCATAGTGGCCGCAGGTCGCCGGCCCCAGCCGAATCGTGCCGAACTCGAAGACATAGCCGTAGAAGAACACCACCAGCTTTCGCCCGTGCGAGGCCTCGCGCGCGGCATGTGCCAGCTCGCAGACCAGGTCCGCCATGGCCTGCTGCTGGAACTCGGCGAAATCAACGAGCGCCTTCTCAGTCGTCGGGTCACGCAGGATGCCGCTCGGCGAGGCGCGCCGCCGAGCCGGTTCGGGCACGGTCGCGCCGCCCAAGGTCGCGGTCGGCTCGTGCCAGGCGGTCTGGAGCGCGCCGTCGTTGCGGTACCGTTCGCGAAGCCAGGCGCGCCAGGCATTCGTGTCGGCTGGCGCGTAGCCATTGAGAAGCTTCTCCCAGGTGTCCTGGTAGAACCATTCACCGGTATTCTGGCCGCAGGGATGGTACCCCGCCATGTGGCCGCCGAACTTGCCTTCGAGGTGCTCGACCAGCGCCGCTACCCTTGCGGCGGCCTCGCGGCGGTAGAGCGGGGATGCGACGACCGCGTGATGTTGGCGAGAGCCATCCTCCCATGTCATGACTTCATCCGGATGCGCCTTGCGCCACCAATCCGGCGGGTCGGCTCCGAACCGCGGTAGCAACAGAGCGCGCGGGTTCGCGTCCAGGACTTGTGCGCAGACGTCGTCCACCTCCTTCCAGTTTGCAGCTTCCCCCGGCGTCGGCCAGGGCATGTTGATTGGGAAGCTCACGAAGTCCACCCCGGCCCCTGCCGCCATGCGGATCTGCGCTTGAAACGGGCCGGGCGGACCACCCAGATGCACATACGGGTCCCCTGGCCGGTAGAGGGCCACGGTCAGGTCCCGCGCCGGTTCCGCCCGCGCCCAGAACGTGACGCGGTAACGCTTGCCCTGCACGATGGCCAGGTTCGGCAAGTGATAGATGTGCCAGTCGGGCCATTGGCCTCCGGGAGGTTCGCGAAGCTTGATGTGGAGCCCGGCGGTCCCAGAAGCTCCGACGGACGACTCGACCGCCACGGTTCCCACCGTATTCGCTGGCCCAGGCGGCCAAGTCGTCCACTGGCGGGAGAACGAGTCCGGCCCGCTCTCGAAATCGGCCAACGGCGCCAGCTCTTTGCCCGTGTCCGCCTCCACCAGGTGGATGTTATCGAGGAACACGTCGCCGGCCGTGTGGCCCAGACGGAAGCGAAAGGTGCCGCT
>JAPKZC010000379.1:3523-4349 GCA_026394025.1 Candidatus Solibacter sp. | reverse complement strand
GCAAGCTGGTGCTCTTGGCGGCGCTGGCCTTCGGCGAGAAGATCACGCCGTCGGACATCTACGTGGAGGGCATCCGGCGGATTACGCCGCTCGATTTCCAGTATGCCAGGACGCTGAAGCACACTATCCGGCTGATCTGCGGCGGGCGCAAGACACCGGACGGGCTGATTCTATTCGTGCGCCCGGCGCTGATTCCCACCTCCACCATTCTGGCCGGCGTGCAGGGTCCGTACAACGCGGTGTGGGTGAAGGGCATGTTCGGCGAAGACACCTTTTACTACGGGTGGGGTGCGGGGCACCCGACCGGCGTGGCGGTGGTCAGCGACCTGATGCGCGTGGCGCGCGAGATACGCGGCGGCAGTCCGGAGCGCGTCTCGCCGTTCGCGCATGAGCGGCTGGGCGAAAACAAACCGGTATCGGTCAAACTGCAAAAGCGCGCGTACTACCTGCGCTTCCGCGTGTCGGACCGTCCGGGGATCATCGCCAAACTGGCGGGCATTCTGGCCAGCAAGAACATCGGGCTGGAGGCGGTGCTGCAGGAGCCCTGCGACACCAAGCACGATCTACCTTTCGTGATCACCACAGAGCAGACCGGCGAGCAATCCATCTGCGAGGCGATTGAAGAGATGTCGCGCCTCGATTTCATGCGGGAAGCGCCGCTGGCGCTGCCCATGGAGACCGCACTTTGAGAAAGGTCAGGTGCGGCGCAGAAGTGGACGGGCATGAAGCCCCGATCCGAGCCGCGGCCGTGAGGGAGGGGGTGCCGGCAACGTGTGCAGATCCGACGCTCCCTGACGGTCGCGGCTCGGATCGGAACCCATCCCAA
>JAPKZC010000379.1:0-3423 GCA_026394025.1 Candidatus Solibacter sp. | reverse complement strand
GAGCAGCAGCGTAAGGGCCTGGCCAAAACACTAGCCGACCCGGCGCGCGACGAAAAGCAAAAACCGGGCGAACTGATTCGCGTGATGGGCCTTCAGCCCGGCATGACGGTGGTGGACGTCGGCACGGGAATCGGCTACATGCTGCCTCTCCTGAGCCGCCGCGTGGGGGCGGACGGCCGCGTGATCGCGGAAGATATTTTCGATGACTTTCTGGCCTCGGCAAAACACCATGCCGAAAGCCTGAAACTGGCCAACGTGACCTTCGTCAAAGGCACGGAGACCGATCCCAAACTGCCCGAAGCAGGGGTGGACATCGTGCTTGCGTTGGACGTCTACCATCACTTCGATTACCCCGAGAAGATGCTGGCCGCGATCCACAAATCGCTCAAGCCGAGTGGCAAACTGGTGGTAGTGGAGTACTACAAGCGTCAGGAGGCGATGCCGGAAGGGCGGGCGTTGACGCATATCCGCCTCGACATGCCCGACATGATCAAGGAGATCGAGGCCAATCACTTCCATCTCATCGCCGAGAGAGAGCACGTTCCGGACAGCCAGTATATGCTGATCCTGAGAAAGAATTAGGTAACCAATGAAGAAGTTCCTCGCATACGCAACGTTGTTCGCGGCACTGCCGCTGGCGGCCCAGGTGGCCAACGATCAGGGCGGCCTCACACGCCAGCAGGGCGAGCAGATCTTGCAGGAACTGCGCCAGATCCGGCAGTTACTGGAGCGGCAGCAGGCCAAGCCCGCACCGCAACCCCAGGAAGAGGCGCCTACCAAAGCCAAGATTACGGACCTGAGCGGGGTCTCCATGTTGGGCTCCAAGAACGCGCCGCTCACCATCGTGGAGTTCACGGACTATCAGTGCCCGTTCTGCCAGCGTTTCCACATAACGGCTTTCGCCGAACTGAAGAAGGCCTACATCGACACCGGGAAGGTGCGCTTCTTCAGCAAGGACATGCCGCTCGATTTCCACCCCAATGCGATGCGCGCCGCCATGGCTGCGCGCTGCGCCAGCGAGCAGGGCAAGTTCTGGGAACTGCGCGACACCATGGCCGCCAACCCGAATTCGCTGGATATGGAGCACATCGTGGGCTTTGCCGCGGACCTGAAGATGGACGCCGGCGCGCTGCGCGCCTGTATCGACGGCGGGAAGTACAAGGAACCCGTGCAACGCGACGTGCTGGAGGCCATGAAGATCGGCGCCAACGGCACGCCGACATTCGTCGTCGGCAAGAGCGCCGGCAATGGCGTGGATGGCGAACTGGTGGTCGGCGCCATGCCGTTCCAGATGTTCGACGCGAAGCTGAAGGAACTGCTGGGAACGAAGTAGGCCCTCTGGCGGGACCTTATTTCCCGCCGCCGAGTTGCCCAATCAGCGCCTGGATCTGCCGGCTTTCCTTTTCGGGCGGGTGCCTGTCCGCGGCCGCCCGCGCCTCCGCGAGCGCAGCGGCTTTGTCGCCTTTCAGTTGGTACGCCACCGCCAGATGATAGCGATATATCGGCCGGTCCGGATTCTTATCCACCAGATCGCGGAGAGTCTCGATTGCGTTATCGGCCATGCCCATCTTCACGTAGATCCAGCCGAGCGTGTCGGTGATCTCGACCAAATTGGGCTGCAACTGCCGGGCACGGTGCACCATGGCCAGCGCCCGGCCCAGATCGCCGCCGGTTTCGGCCAGCAGGAAGGCGAAGTTGTTGATCGCCATGGCATTGTTCGGGTCCAGCTTGAGGGCGGCCTCGTAAGCTTCGCTGGCTTCCGTTTTGCGGTCCAGGGCGTCCAGCACCACGGCCAGTGCACCCATTACCGCGACGTTGTTGGGCAGCATTTGGCGCGCCTTTTCGAGTGCCTGGATTGCCGCGAGGTTATCGCCTTTGCGGTGGTAGGCCTCGCCGAGGCGGATGTAGAGATCACCCTGCGACGCGGAACCTTTTTCCATCTGACTCAAAAGCTTCTGGAAGGTGGCGATTGCCAGGTCGTGGTTGGCGACGCGGAGGGCCGTTGTGCCCAGCGCAAGCTGGAGGTCGGTGCGGTTCGGGGACTTGTCGGCTTCCGCCTGAAGCAGCGCCAACGCGGCGTCGTTCTTGTTCTGCGCCAGGGTGGCTTCCACGATGCCCATCAAGCCGCGCGAATTTGCGGGGTTCAACTGATAGGCCCGCCGGAAGGCGGCCTCCGCCTCCGGGTATTTCTTTTCCGCCAGGCCGAGGACCCCCAATTGGAAGTTCGCATCGGCCGACGCCGGGTCGGCCTTGAGCATCTCATCGAGCGCCTGCCGGGATTCGCCGAACTTCTTCTGGCCCATCAACGCGGCCGATTGCATCAGGCGCGCGCCCTGGTTGCCGGCATCGAGGGCGAGGGCGGCGGCGGCCGTCTTCCACGCCTCGTCGAATTCGCCGCGCGTCACCTGCGTTTGCGCCAGCGCCAGACGGGGCGGAAGGTAGTCCGGACGCAGTTCGATGGACCTGTTGAACTCGCGCTTCGCCGCTTCCCACTCACTCCGCGCCGCGTGTGCCCGGCCCAGGTTGAAGTGGATAACGGGGTTCTCCGGCGCGCGAACGGCCAGTACCTGTAACTCCGCGAGGGCCCCGTTAACATCGCCTTTGTCGAGCAGCAAACTCGCAGCCAGCCCGCGCGCGTCATTGTCGTTCGGGTTCTCCCTCAGAATCTGCGCGTTGAGTTCGACGGCCTCGCTCCGTTTGCCTTGGCGCAACAGAACCTCGATCTGGCGCTTCAGGTAGGTCGGCTTTTCGCCCGGGCTGTCCGTCACGCCCGCCCGATACTGCTGCAAGGCCTGATCCAGCTTGCCGAAGATCAGAAAGAAATCGCCAACCGCCAGCGCCTGCGGCTTGCCAGGGGCGAATACCGACAGGGGAATCGCGTTGACGGCACGCTGAAACAGTTGTTCCGCATCGGTCGCACGGCCCTGCTTCAGGTACCACTGATGCAGGCGTATGTAGGCTCCAAGATCCTTGCTGTCGCGCTCCAGTCCCGCCAGCAGCGAGGCTTCGGTTATGGTGGTCTGCTGGGCGGCCAGCGGCGCGCATAGAAGGCACCCCAGGAGCAAGGTGCGCAAAATCCAGGCGAGGTTCATTGGAGATCCTTTCGACACACGGACACCCTAATTATAGGCCCGGCCCCATCCCACTCACCTTGCGGCCAGATCTTCCAGAAAGATGCGGCGCGCGTCCTTGTGCTCTTCGGGCAGCATCGGGCCGAGCTTGCCGGATTGCGCCGTCTCCGCGCGTTCTTCCGCGAAGACGCCGTCCACACTTTGGAACGCCATCACGCACGCTTCCACCACCTCTTCGCTGTAGGCCGGCGCGGCATCCACCAGCATATTGGCACGGCCCAGGATGTCTTCGGCGGCGCGTACCCGTTCGGCAGCGCGCCCGATGATGTCCGGGCGCCGTCCAATCTCCAGG
>JAPKZC010000097.1 GCA_026394025.1 Candidatus Solibacter sp. | reverse complement strand
ATCGCTTCAGCACCGAGACTGTGTACTTGCGGACCTCAGCCTGGTCCTCCACCACCAACAGGGTTTCCTCTCCCCCCAGTGCCGGACCGGCTGCCACCTTCCCAGCATCCGCTGCCGCTTCGGCCGCTGCCGGCAGGTAGATTTTGAAAGTCGTCCCCTTGCCCTTCTCGCTGTAGACCTCAACGTAGCCGCCGCTCTGCACCACGATGCCCTGCACCATCGACAGCCCGAGCCCGGTCCCTTTGCCCACTTCCTTGGTGGTGAAGAATGGCTCGAAGATCCGATCCTTCGTCTCTTCGTCCATCCCCATCCCGGTGTCGCTCACCGCCAGCATCACGTAGCGCCCAGCGCGCGCTTCCGGATGCGACCGGGTATAGCTCTCGTCCCGTTCCACGACGGCCGTCTCGACCAGCAGCTTGCCGACGCCCGGCATGGCGTCCCGGGCGTTGACCACCAAGTTCATTACCACCTGCTCCAGCTGATGGGGATCAGCCTGGATCGTCACGCCCTCCGCGTGGAGCGCGACACGCACCTCGATGTCCTCCCCAACCAGCCGCTCCAGCATCGACCGCATGTCTTCCACCAATTGGTTGAGATCCACTATGCGCAGTTGCAGCACTTGCGTGCGGCTGTAGGCCAGCAGTTGCCCGGTCAGTCCCGCGGCGCGCTCCCCGGCTTTGTGGATCTCCTCGAGACCCTCCCGGAGCGGATCACCTGACTTCAGGTCGCTGAGCAGCATCTGGCTGTAGCCGTTGATCACTGTCAGCAGGTTGTTGAAATCGTGTGCCACGCCGCCCGCCAGCCGGCCTACCGATTCCATCTTTTGGGCCTGGTGGAATTGCTGTTCCAGTTGCGCTCGCTCCGCCTCTGCCCGCTTGCGCTCAGTGATATCGCTCATCGAAACCAGGGTCGCGTCATGGCCCATGTATCTCAGCCGCCGCGAATCCGTCTCCCCCGCAAATGTTGAACCATCCTTGCGGAGACAAGTCACCTCCATCAGTCCCGTTTCCTTCCGGGAGTTAGCAGCAGTTCCGGGCCATTCCTGCCAATAAGTTCCTCCGGCTGGTCATATCCGAAGATCCGCGCAAACGTCAAATTGGCGTCCAGAATCACGCCACTCACATGGATCATGATTCCTTCGGAAGCCAGGTTGGACAAACTGCGGAAACGCTCTTCGCTATCGCGCACTGCCTCCTCCGCCTTCCTGCGCTCCGTAATGTCGCGTGCGATGCCGACCGTTGCACCCCTGCGCCCCTGCTCGTCCCGCACCACGGACGTTTCCAACGAGATGGGAAACTCCCTCCCGCTCTTGGTCCGGTTCCACAATTCTCCCCGCCAGCCGTCCTCCAGAGTTGCTGGCAGAATGTCGTCCGCATCCGCCTCGTTGCGGCTCCCCCGCACGATGCTGACGTGCTGGCCCAACAGTTCGTGCGCCTCGTATTCGTATGTCCGCAGAAAGGCCTGGTTAACGTAAAGCAGCCGGTTTGCCATGTCCGTAATGCAGATGCAGTTGTCGGCGCAACGCCGCGCGTGCGCCAGCAGCCTGCTCTGTCACGTCCCGGAGGATCAGCAGGTGGCGTTCGGGGAGAAAATCCTTGCGGATGCTGTAATCGATTTCGGCGAACTTACCGTCCGTGCGGGGAATGAGCGTGGTCCCGCGACGCGCTTGTGGAAACTGCGTCAGGCCCAGGCTGCCCAGAACCAGGTGCGGTGGATTGAGCAACTCGTCCATCGACTGTCCCAACAGGTCACAGGCAGCGGGATTGACATCAATACAAGCTGAGGAATCGTTGACGATCAGCATGGCATCCGGCGCGCCGTCGAAGACCGCGCGCAGCGTCTTTGCCGATCGCAAACCCTGGGCGGTTTGCTGGCGCACCCGCTCCCTCAACATGCTTCCCCAAAACAGCGCCAGCAGTGCCGCCACCGCCAGCCCCACCGCCACACTCGCGACGTGCTCCACCGTCCACCACGATGCGCTCTGGAGCACCGTCACGTCCTCAGCCGAGCGCAGGACAATTCGAAAGCCGCGCGTGTTCTTCCCGCCGACCTGCTCGATGATACAAACTCCCGAGAGTCGCAGCAGGCTACCGGTCTGCAGACCGCTCCATCTCCCGGCCGGCTCCCGGTTGTCCAGTGCGGCCGTGTATGCGATCACGCCGCTCTGCAGCGTCAGTTCCTGGAAATCCGGCAGGGAGGCGTGCGCCAGCAGAACGCCGTCCACACTTACCAGCTGCGCATCGTAGTCCCCGAACACCGCCTCCTCCGCCGTCATTAAGACGGGCTTCAGCGCAGCCCTCCCTTCGCGGACGCGAAACTCCGCGTCCGCCACCGCCGTCGGCAGCGGCCTGGGCACGGTCAGGCCCACCACGTCGAGCAGGTTCCCAACCACCACCGAGCCACGCGGCGCGTGTACCAGAGCGCCGCCCGTGTCGTCCTGTAGGTAGAACATTCCGAAGCTGCCCGGCGGTACCGCCGACACGGTCCCCGAGATCCGAACCCGCTGTTGCAGTTCCCCAGTTGGGCTCACCCGCATCAGGTTGCCGATCGGTGTCACCGGCAGCGCGAAGGGGTCCGCCAGCCCCTGCGCCAGTACCTGCAGGAACCGCACATCCGGAACCAGCACGCGCACCCCCGTCGCCCTGCCCCAGTCGTCGGTCACCGCATCGCACACACCCGTGAAACGCACCCGTGCGTTCAAGCCAAGCTCCAGCAGGTCCGGCTCCGACGCCTCGATCACCGCCGCAAGCCGCCGCCAGCCTTCCTCCACATCGACCTGCCAGGCACTTACTCCCCGCTCGATCCCAACGACTGTGCCCTCCGTCTGTATCCAGCGTGTGTCGCAGCCGCCCCGCGACAAATCCGGCAGCGGGACCTCCGCCGGTGACGGCATCGTGCCGACGCCGAGCCGGCGAACCTGCCGTGCCACGACGTCCGCGCTGAACCCGCCTCGCGAGGTGCTGCCCTCGATGGCAACCCGATCCCCCGCGCGCAGCTTCCTCGTGTCCCCCGCACCGCTCACGTAAACCGCTCCCGTGTCATCCTGCACGTAGAGTGCGGTGCCACTATCGTACTTGGCCGTGATCACTGCCACCAGCGAAACCGGGTAACCGCGGTCCGCTTCCGCCAAGCCGAGTTCCCGGATAGCACCCACCGAGCGCAGCGTCGGCAGCACGGCGCCTGACTTCTCCTGTAGCGGCGCAGGCGGCGCCAATCGGGAAACCCCGCTCCAGTCTCCCAACCACATTTCGAGATGGAGCACTTCCCCTCTCGCGCCCCGGACCGCATGTGCCACGCCCCGCACCCGGACTTGCTGTCCGGCCAGTCGCGCCAGGCGGGAGGGGTTCCCGCCGCTGCCTCGCACCTCTACCGTACCCTCAGGTGTTACCACAGCCAGATACGGATGTGCGTTCGGACGTTGGCTGACGCCGTGCACCGTGCCCTTCACCTCGAACCACTCATAATCCAACTGCGGATTAGCAGCCAGCGCCGCCGGCGAGAGGATCTTCGGTACCGGCAATTGCGCGGACCCATCAACGACCTGAACGCGGCTGGCACGAACCTCCCCAGTCGTCGTGCCCGCTTGGGTCGTCCCCGCAGCATCCACCAGTTGTCCCATCCCCAACTGCGGAATTTCCGTCGTCAAGTTGACCCGCACCCCTCCGCTGGAGTCCTGGACCGTCATCAGCCGGCGCGCTTGATCTATGTACGTGACCCTGCCGCGAACTTGCACTGGCTGGCCGTGAGCCGCTTCACGCTGGCTGAGTTGCCGGATCAGCGTCGGGATCACAGCCACTGCCAGCCGGTATCTTCCATGTGGTCGGATACGCATTAGGCCCTCGCCGGTTCACAGGCCCCGGCCCGATGACTTTCGGTTGCCACCTCGCGGCGGATCGGGATCCACACACCCTCCTTAGGCAGAATGGGGTCAATGGTGCGAAACCTACCTGCGCCCCGCGCGGCACTTGGTCCCCCGCACCGCAGTCTTGCGACAATGCTATTGAAAGCAAGAGTGTAGCACTCTACAGCCGTGCTGCATGCTAACAGACCAAATCAGGGCTGCCAGGTCCGCAGCGGTCATTTGGAGCAGATGATGATGGACAACATAGTCGGCGGGGGCGTTTTCGGGTAGCGATGCTACGCCGAGAAACGTGGCCTCGCCTTCGTAGGTTTCGGTCTCGATTTCGAAGTTCTTGTCGAACGCCCGCTTGGGCGGCCGCTGGAACACGCGAATGCTCTTCGCGACGTTCTCGGGGCCTACCTGGAAGCTGATTGGGATGCCGGACTTCCGGAAGCGGAGTAGAGATGCCATCCCTGGGCAATTCGTCCCGTGGCGCGGACCAGGACTTTGCCGCCCGGCGCTTCCGACGCTGGCTCTGTCGCAAGAGTCCACTCCACGTGATTCATGCTCTGGGCCCACACGCATGTGAGCGGCAACAACGAAAGAAGAACGGACGGGAACGCTGATACATGACGCTCAAAGACCTTCAATTCACTTTCGTTTGATACCTGCCGATATATGGGCGGTGTAGGGTGGCAGGCAGAGGCGGTCGCTACATGCCTGAAAACGCGCGTCTACGGAAAGCGTGTCGCCTTCCGCGGGACCGGTCCGCTTCAACTCGAGATCGAAGTTCGCGCTCTTGAGGTAATACAGCGTGTCCATTTTGAAATTCGGCTCGAAATGCTTCTGAACCGTTTTCGCCTCGGCAATGGGCGACGCCAGCGCGAAAGCGCTGCTCGCCGGCGTGCTGATCTTCAGTGGAATGGGCCCGCCCGTGGGTTGCGACAGGGCATAGATGTGCCAGCCTTCCTGGATCGCGGCGGAGAGCTTGACCGAACACGAATCCGCCGAAGCGCAGGTAGCCTCGCCGGACCACTTAACCACGTCCGCCGCCCGTTGCGCCTGCGCCGTCAGGCAACTCCACAGCATCAGACAGGCCAACGAAAACGTATTCTTCCGAGTTGTTCTCATGAATTTGCTCTTGCTCCCATCCCGTTCCTCGAGTTTCATGCGCATCTCCGGAGGTTTACAGCCGTTTGACTCGTATGTTCCGCCACCGGCCGGCTGCGTCGCGTCACCCATCGCTCTCTCGACGTCGCGGGATCTTCCGAGAAGAGTCTGGTTATCTTGCCGTTAGCCGACTGAAAGGGGCAACGACCGGTCCCGAGCGCACGAAGGGTGTCACGTCTTGGCTCAGAAAGCAGCCCCGACGAGCAGGCAAGGGCGGTCGCTGTTCGCACTGGGGCAGTGGACCCTTGACTGCAGGGGTATTTCGTTCCTGATCGCCGGTGTAGACAACTGCCAGGCGGCGAACCATTCATCGCACCGCCGCTTCGGCGGATTCAGCCTAGGCTAAAACCACTTCAATTCGTTCCAGTACTTGGCCTGGCCGGGGAACGTCCGGTTGTCAGGGAACGTGATTAGAGATGCATGGCGAATGTCCTGAATATTGACCGGGCCAACCCGGCTGTAGACGACTTTGCCGCCAGGAGCAAGCACAATCGTGAACTCCCGCGACTTGTCCCACCTTGTTCCGAGGGCTGTCATCGCCGCGTCCAGATCGGCCGGGGCCAGCGAATAATTGGTCGCGGAAGCAAACTGCGCCTTGAGGAAGTCCGTGGCCTTGGTATCGCCAACACCATCGACGTTGACCGTGATGAACTGATAGGGACGGCTTTCATACCAGTACCACGTGGTCATCAGATCCTTGAAGTTCGCCACGGCGCCCTTGTTTGAGGTGCTCCAGAAGTGAATAACGGCAACCTTCTGGCCTTCGTTAGCTTTTAACGCACCGAGTCCGTCCTTGGCGAGAGTGCTAACATTCACCGGACGGGCCTGCACCCGCGCCAATTCTTGCTCGACGCCTTGCGACTTCTCGAGCCACTTGGTCGAGCAGCCGAACGCCGGTCGGGTAGGATTTTCCACCGGCTTGCCGGCGAGAAGCTGGTCGAGAGCATCGGCGGCGTCACGCACCTTCACCAAATCCTCATTCTGGTTGTCATCGATACGGCCTTGATAACGGAGCTTGAGGTCCGCATCGAAGATGAAAACGTGAGGAGTAGCCATGGCGCCGAAGATCTGCGTAATCCTCTGGGTTTCACCGTCGTAGAGGTACTGCCACGGGATGTGACGCTGCGCGGCGCGGATCTTCATGTCATCCAACGAATCGCTCAGATCCGTGTAGTTGAGCTCACGTAATTGCACGGCCTTCGGGTTGTTCGGGTTGATACCCACGAACTTAACGCCCTGCGGAGAAAATTTTTGATAGAGCGCAATCGACCGGCCTTCGTAATTCTGCGACACGGGGCAATGAACGCACTCAAACAGTACGATCAGCGCTTTTCCGCCTTTGAATTCCGCCAAAGTGTGATTCTTGCCGTCTACGCCCGGCAGGTTGAAGTCCGGAAAGGCGGTGCCGATTGTCATTAGCGGATGGTCCGCCGATGGAGCGACATTGAGAGGACTGCCCCCGCCGCGGCCACCAGGTCCGCCTGGGCCGCCTCGGCCGGGCTGCTGTGGCGCGCCAGACTGCTGTGGCGAGCCGGGCTGAGCGAAAAGGGTAACTGCCGCGACAAGAAGCACGGCGGCTGCGATAATGCAAAGTTTCTTGTACATTAATCTCTCCTAGTGTTTGGTCATACAGCAGGTTCACTTCAAGGATCGTTACTTATTCGTGTTTCTTGTACAGTGCCCCAATCCAGTATTTCTGAGCCCCCTCATGGCCTGGTGCATCCGGCAGATTCGCCAGCACTGCGCGGCGTGCCGGCAACAATTCGATCTCGCCCTTTTGGTCGAGAAGCAACTCACCGTTAGGTCCAAGCAGCACGGTGATGGGAACGGCAGAACCCACGTTCGCGTCAAACGCTTCCTGCATCGCGTAGACGTCATCGGAAGCGTAGAGATAGTTTTGCGTGATCGCATTCTGCCGCTGCAAGAAACTCAATACGTCCGGCCTCTCGCCAGGCGCGTTCGAGGCGACCGTGATCAGAGAGAACCCGCGACTGCGGTACATCCGGTGCGTCGCCATCAGATCGGGAAACTCCGCCAGGCAGGGCCCGCACCAGGTC
>JAPKZC010000115.1 GCA_026394025.1 Candidatus Solibacter sp. | reverse complement strand
CGATCTGCATCTGGAGGTGGTTCTCCAACTCCTCGGCCAGTTCACGGTCTCTGCGCTCCTTGTGAAAGAGCGCGCCGGCACGCGAGAGTAATGCGCGCAGTGTCTTCATTGGTCCACCCATTGATGTGTTACCCGGCCCTCAGTGTCCGCACGGGATCGACGCGCGCAGCCCGGAGGGCAGGCAGGGCAGATCCCAGAAGGGCGACCAGCAAGAGTAGAAACGCCACGCCAACAATTGTCACCGGACTGGTTGGACTGACTCCATAGAGCATGCTTTTCACGACACTGGAAAGGGCTAGCGAGCCCGCGGCGCCGAGGAGGATGCCGAGGGCCGACATGGCAGTTCCGCGTCCGACTACCATCTTCACGATGTGCCCGCGGCCGGCTCCGAGCGCCATCCGAATGCCAACTTCGCGGGTGCGCTGGGCCACCCAGCAAGAGACCACCCCGTAGATTCCCACGATGACCATGGCGAGGCCCAGCATAGCGAAGATCTCCATCAGAACCGTGTTGAACCGCCTCCGCGCGGCGGAACCATCGAATACCGCCTCCATCGTCCGCATGTCGGATACAGCTTGGTTCCGGTCGATGGACGCTACGGCTTCGCGCACGCCCCGCGACAGGGTAAGCGGAGGGATGGCCGCGCGGATGATCAGGTGCCGGCCGGCGCGCGCGGTGGATTCAGCGAGCTGGTAAACCTCCGGGACCGGTGGAACCTCGAGACTCCATTGCGGCACATCCTCCACCACGCCTACGATCACCCCCACCCAGACGCGCTCGGCCGAATTGGGGTAGATCCGTTTTCCCAGTGCCGTGCCGCCGGAGAAGTACTCCCGGGCGAACGCCCGGTTGACCACGATCTCCGCTCGCTTTTCCGTCGCGCTGCCGGGCGCAAACAGCTGTCCGGCTAGCAGGCCTATGCCCATCGCTTCGAAGTATTCGGGCGTAACCCAAGAGCGCTCGATCAGCGGCCGCCTGGCGCTGGGGTCATACTGCTCAGCCTCCACCAGGTAGCTCCCGTTGGTTCCACCCTCCAGCGGCAGCTTGGTGGTGGCGCCGGCCTGCTTCACGCCGGGAAGCGCGCGAACCCGCTCCAGCAGGCGATTCCAGAACGCTGCCTGGGCCGCGGCGTTACCCCGGTAGGCGGGTCCATCCAGAATGATGCTGGCCACCGAAGTACGGTCGGCATCGAAACCGGCGGGTGTGCCAACCACGTTGAGATAGCTCTTCATCATCAGCGCGGCGCCGTTTGCAATCACCAGCGCCAGCGCAAACTGCGCCACCACGAGCGCCCTCTGGAATCGTATGCGGCTGCGCCCCGCCGTGAGCGTACCCTGTCCTTGGCGGAGCGCGCTGTTGATGTCCAGACGCGCGGTGGAAAGCGCGGGAGCAAGTCCCGAGAGAAGCCCGGCCGCCATGGTGATACCGGCGGTGAACAGCAGCACCCAGCCGTCAATCCGGATGGCGGACGCGCGCTCGATGGTGGCCGGCAGCATGCCGCGCAGAAGGGCGACACCCCAAATGGCCAGCGCCCCGCCTGCCACGCCTCCCATGCCCGCGAGCAGCAGGTTCTCGGTAAGGAACTGCCTCGCCACTTGCGCTCTCCCCGCACCCAGGGAGGCGCGGATGGCCACCTCCCCATGCCGGCCGTTACTGCGCGCGAACTGGATGCTGGCCACGTTGGCGCAAGAGATGGCGAGCAGCGCCACCACCGCACCTAGCAGGAACCATAGGGGCTTCCGCACGTCCCGAACCATCAGCGCTTTCAGCGGCTGCGCCCAGGCGGAGACCTGGCTGCTCGACCTTGGATACTGCTTCGCCAGGGCGGCGGCAATTTCCCGAACGTCCTGGTCGGCGGCCTGTAAGGAGACGCCGCGTTTGAGACGCCCGATGGCCGCCAGCCAGTGGCTGGCGCGTTCGCTGTCGGCACGGGTATGCGCCGCGGGGGTCCAGACCTCGGCGCTGGTTTCAGCCTTGAACAGACGCGGACTCTGGTACCCGGCGGGCATCACGCCCACCACCGTGTGGTCTTCCCCGTTCACGCCGATGCGACGGCCGACGATATTCGGATCGCCCCCGAAGCGGCGCTGCCACAGGCCGTGGCTGAGCAGGATCACCCGCTCCTTCTGCGCTTCCTCCCGGTCCGTGAAGAGCCGGCCCATCGCCGGCGGCACTCCAACCGCGCGCAGGAGACTGGCGCTGCAGAGCGAGCCAGGGACGCGCTCCGGTGTGCCTTCACCGGAAAGATTGACCGGCCGCAGCGCCTGGACTCCAAGCTCCTCGAACGAACGGCTCCGTTCCCTGTAATCGAAGTAATCGGGGCTGGTGAGCGGTTGCCGCCCGCTCTCGTCCGGAGGCCTCTGCCATACTGCCACCAGACGGTCTGGCTCCGGGTAAGGCAGAGGGGCCAGAAGGATGCCTTTCTGTACGCTGAAAATCACTGTGATGGCCGCGATTCCCAACGCCAGCGAGCCAACGGCGGCGCCCGTGGATGCGGGGCTACGGCGGAGGATTCGCGTAGCGTGCCGGAGATCGCGCACGGCAGTCTCCAACAGGGGCAGTCCGCGGCGATCGCGGTATTCTTCCTTGGCCAACTCCACGCCGCCGGATTTCAGTAGCGCGGCGCGACGCGCCTCCGCCGGCGTCATACCGGAACGGATGTTCGCCGCGATCTGCATCTGGAGGTGGTTCTCCAACTCTTCCGTCAGTTCGCGGTCCCAACGCTGCTTGTGAAACAGCCCGATCAGCCGGAACAGGAAGGCGCGGAGGGCTGTCATGAGGCTTCCTCGGATGGGGAGAGGAACCTGGCGATGATGGCGGCGATCTGATCCCATTCGCGCGCTTCCTTTGCAAGTTGTTTCTTCCCCGCACGTGTCAGCGTGTAGTACTTTGCCCGGCGATTATTGTCCGAAATGCCCCATTCCGCCGCAATAAATCCTTCCTGTTCCAGCTTCAGGAGAGCGGGGTAGAGGGTTCCGTAGCGTACCTCCAGCAGGTCTCCACTGGTCTGCTCGATGCGCCGGGCGATGCCGTAACCGTGGAGCGGTCCCAGGGTATCGAGCGTTTTGAGCACCATGAGGGCGAGCGTGCCCTGCCAGACATCCGACTTCTCAGCCATGAACACTCCTATTGCATTCCAATATCAGAGTGCCACGTCTCTAATTGGAAAGCAATAGGAAAGTGCGGGAGTCCGGCAAGACCGCTGCGCCTGGGCGCTCCTACGGGAAGTTGGCGCGTGTGCCGCAATTGGCCGCCGTGGCAAAGTGAATCGGATTAGAATAAGGCGAAGCATGCCGCGAGGTGGCGTCGAAGCCCCGGCTGGCAAGGGTGTCAGGATGCGAACTGGCGCTGCCAGGCCCGATCGGCGCGGTCGCCTGCGTTCGCGCTTGCAGGTACGCAGGCTGGCGGTTGCCGCCATCAGTTTTCACAAGGGAGGAGTTCTGACATGGCATTTCGATTTTCACGACGAAGAATGATGCAGGGAGTGGGTGGTGCCGCTCTGGCGCAGTCCCTCTCGACTGCCGGCGCAGCGCCCGCCACGCGCAAATGGCCGATTGAGGAAGGTCCGGACACGCCGAAAATCTGTCTGTCCCTGGGAGACGGCGGTGGGCCTCTGCCTGCCAATTTGCAGCCTCCCGCTCCGGCTGGGGCCGCTCCGGGCGCCGCAGGTACGGGCGCGGCGGCGGGCCGGGGAGGAAGGGGCGGCGGGTTCGGTGGGGGCTACGGCGGATTTCTGGCCCCCAAGGCGGAAGTTGCGCCGGCGCCAGCCGCCGATGCGGCTGGACAGGGAGGCCGAGGCGGTTTCGGCGGCAATCCCACCGCTGCTTATCAGCGCATCCGGCAACTCGGTGTGACCCATCTGCTGGGGGTAGGAATCGGAGGCTCGCCCTGGACTGAGGAAAACGTGCGCCGTGCCGTGCAGACCGCCAAGGACGCTGGACTGGTGGCCTACAACGCGATGATCAACCTGCCGAACAGCATCATCTACGGCAAAGACACCCGGGCTAAGGACATGGAACCGTTCCTCGCATCCATTGAGGCCGCCGGAAAGGGCGGGCTGGCGGTGGTGGAGTACAACTTCTACGCGCACCGGGCCATCGAGGGCTACTTCGAAACAGTCGGCAGAGCTAAGGCAGGCTACACAGGTTTCGATTCCGAACTCGAATTGCTGGTAAACGAGAACGGCGCCGTAGTGCAGCCGATCTACCGGGACGAAAAAGGACAGATCACGCCCGAAACCCTGGCAGCATTCCCGAACGCCAAAAAGGTGAAGTTCAAAGACCTGCCACCGCTGGCCAATGAAGGCGCCCACAACCTGCAAGAGATGTGGGCCAACGCCACGTACTTCCTGAAGATCGCGGTTCCCGCCGCCGAAAAAGCGGGGGTGCGGCTGGCCCTCCATCCCAACGATCCTCCGGCGCCGATTAGCCGCGGATCCCAGCAGATCATGGGAAGCCTGGCGGGCTGGAAGCAACTCATCGAAATCGTCAAGAGCCCCGCAAACGGCATCACCTACGACAGTGGAGTCACCCGGGAGATGGGCGAAGACCCCGTGGCTGTGGCCGAGTACTTCGCCAGCCGCAAACGCATCAACCACGGGCATTTCCGCAACGTACTGGTTGAGAAGCCATACGAGCGATACCAGGAGGTCTTCATTGATGCCGGCCAGGCCGACATGTTCGGCGTCATGAAGGCGCTGGTACGGAACAAGTACACCGGGACGATCTACCCCGAGCATCCGCGCGCGGTAGACCACGACCGGGACCGTGTAGCGCCCGGCGGCCGCGTGGGCGGTTATCCTGGCGGCGGGGGGTATACGGGCATTGCCTACAGTGTGGCCTACACCAGGGCCATGATGCAGGCGGCCCTGGAATCGGTGTAACGAAACGATGGGTGGGGCCGGATTATCTATCCGGCCCCACCCGGAGTCTGCCGCAGGACCTTCTCAAAACTCCGCTGAGCACGCTTCTACTTAGGTATCCGTTGGTAGCTGACGAACGCAATGCGGCGGCCATCGGGCGACCAGAAAGGAGCGCCCGTGCTTCCGGGGCCGCCCAGCAAAGTCGCCAGCACGTCCGATTTCTGCGTGCCGAGCGAATACATGCGCAACGTCACCTCGCTATCCGCGGCGCAGGCGGTGGCGTTCTTCGGGTACGAAAGAAATGCCAGCCGTTGGCCATCGGGCGACAGGTGCGGAAAGCAGTTGTGGAAAGCGTCCGAAGTCACCTGCTCCTGCGCGGTTCCGTCGGACTGCATGCGCCAGACCTGCACGGCGCCGCCGCGGTCGGAGTTGAAGTAGATGTACTTGCCATCCGGCGAGTATTCCGGATTATCGTTCAGCCCCATGTCCGTCAGGCGGGTCTCGGAGCCTCCGCCGGCGGGGATGGTGTAGATGCCCGTCTTGCCGTCCCGCACACCGGTGAAAACCAGAGTATTTCCGTCCGGCGACCAACCATGGAAATAGGAAGGCGACCGCGTGGTGATGCGTTTCGGCGTGCCACCAGCCAGGGGCACCACATAAATAGTGGACTGGTGCTGGTCCTGTGACTCATCGCTGACCGCGAGCAAACTGCCATCGGGTGAGACGCCGTGATGGCCGTTGGAACGCGTGGCGAATCCGGTGGCGACCTCTTCCGGCTTGCCGCCGCCGTCCGTCGGCGCCCGATAGATCTCGCCGCCTCTGCTGAAAACCGTCGACGTGCCGTCTCGCGTCCATCCCGGAGCTTCGATCTGCCCCGGCAGCACCAGCAGAGCACGATGGTCCGTCAAAGCCGCCAGGCGGACAATCTCGAGCGTGCTGTGGAGAGCCGCTTCGGCGCGAGCGGCCGGGGCGCCCGTCGCCAGATCGACATTCGAGAAGAGAACTTTTTCGACAGCATTCTTGTCGTGAGCACAAACACCGATCCCAACGTAAAACGGCTCGGCGAGTTTGACTTTCATAGAGCCGCCGGACGGACGGAGTTCCTCGCCGTCTCCGCCGACGAAAACAAAAAACTCACCACCGCGTTTGGCGATGCGCAGCCGCTTGGGCGCTGAACTCCAGGATTGGACCTCATGCGTGATCGCGCCCTTCTCATCGCGCGCCTGAATCGAGGTCAAGCCGTTGCCGTGCAGCGCCGCATCCACGTAGGCCGAGTCCGTATCCAGGCTCTGGCGGATCATTAGCACGCCCTTGCGATGCGCA
This sequence comes from Candidatus Solibacter sp., assembly GCA_026394025.1. GTDB lineage: Bacteria > Acidobacteriota > Terriglobia > Bryobacterales > Bryobacteraceae > Solibacter. The sequence goes on along the minus strand of JAPKZC010000115.1, from coordinate 4,248 downwards.
TTTCCCCCGGTGCCGACGAACGCCATGTCGGCCGTCAAGGTGACATCGCCGGAGACCTTCTTCCACACGTATTGCAGGTCGTCCGCCCGAGCCCACAGGTTCTCCCCGCTGGCGGTGACCGTGTACATCCGCCTGGCATCGTCGTATTCCACCGCGCCCGCGTGAAGCACCGTACCGATGTCGCTGTGGGATTCGAACAACCCGATTGGGCCAGCCGCGCCCGCCTGGCCCAGGAGCAGTGAACATGGCAGAAGAAGACCGATCAGCCAATTCATCATTGGCCACCTACCGGCGGCAGAGGCTCATAAATCACATACGCAAACCGCGTGGAATCGGGCGACCATGAACTGACGTTTAATGTGCCCTGCCCGCCGACGGAGGTGGTCAAAACCTGGATCTGGGGCGATTGCGCGGGGCGGGCGCCGGGCGCCGGAATCATGAGCAATTGGGTGCCCGGGAGCTTGTCATTGTGCGTTTTCACGCCCTTGGTGAAGGAGAGGTACAGCATCGGCAGCGTCTTCATAACACCGGCCTTTCATGGATCAGCCAGAGGGGCGCGGTTAGGTTCCTGCGACATCGATCGATCATGGCAAATCCTTTTCCATTGTCCTATATCGCACTCCTCAGATCTGAAAGCGAAGCGTCATCTGCATGTGACGTGGCAGGTTCCGCCGCGCGGTGACCTGGCCGAACAGCGTGTTGTTCGCGGTGGTGTTGGGGCCAAAGAAGTGTTGTTCCAGAATTTGCGGCCCCTTCCGATGGGCAACTCGCAGTTCGAGGTCACGCTGACCGCAGAACCGGACCTCGGGCACCCCAGCACCGCCCTCAATCTCCAGTTCACTGAGTGGACTAATAAGTCTTGAGTGCCGCCTTGTCCCCCATCATACCTAGCATCTTCTGCAGGCCGGCCATGTTTCCCTTGAGCCCCACCTCTGCATCCCGTTCCGTCGAATGGTTCAGGATTCCAATGGGTCCCTTGTACCCACTCGAGCGGACCAGCTTGAGCATGTCCAGTTCGCTGCTTCCCTCCCCGACCGTGATGATCATGGGCCCTTCCTTCTTCATACCGTTGATGTTCACGGCCAGCAGATGCGGCTGGATCTTGCGGAAGAAGGCGGGGAAGCGGTCGATCTGTTCATGCCCGTGGTGGAAGTTGTAGACCAGCCCCACGTTCGGCATGCCGACGGCCTTCAAAATGGCGAGTTCGTTCTCGGGTTCGCCGTACCAGCCCCCGTGGTTGTAGATCCCCACCTTGCACTGGAGTTTCTGGGTTTCGACAGCCAGGTACTTCACGGCTTTCGCTACTTGCCCGACCTTCTCGGCTTGCGGCAGTGCGTCGAAGCCGGCCGGCGGCCGGTACATGTACCAGATCTCGGTCTTCACGTTTCGCCGCTTCAGCAGGTCCAACACCGCGCGAACGCCACTCTCCGCCGCCGGGTCTGGGCCCGATGTCAGCCAGAAGGCCTGTAGCTTGACACCGCTTTCTTTAAGTGCGTCCACTTCTTTGTCGAAAGTCGGGATGTCGCTGTCGCGCCAGTCGTACGCCAGCATGGTAATCCCGAGGCGCTTTAGCATCCGCGCGCGTTCCACCGGTCCGCGGTGGGCGGCATCGAACGGCACGATGCACCACGCAATCAAATTGTCCTTGGCGAAAATGCTCGATTTCAAGGGCTGGTCGGCCGGGAAGGCGCCCACGGCAGCAAGCGTGGCAGCCAAGGCGGCAACCGGTATCTTCATATTCATCGTAGACACTCCTTACCTTTAATCCTTAGATCAGATCAGTTACTTCCGCGCCACTTCAACCACTCGTCCCGTCCGCGCCGATTCCAGCCCCGCGTCCAGAATCGCCATCTCCTTCACGCCATCCACGAAACTCGGCTCCACCCTTGTCCCCGAACCTATGGCATTGAGGAAATCCGCCATGGCGTTTACGAATGTGTGCTCGTATCCGATGATGTGTCCCGGAGGCCACCATGCGTTCAGGTAAGGGTGAATGGGCTCGGTCACCAGGATATTGCGGAAGCCCTGGGCACTATCTGGGTCGTCGGCCGAGAAGAAGTTGAGTTCGTTCATTCGTTCCACGTTGAATTCGAGGCTCCCTTTGCTCCCGTATATCTCGAAGGAGTTATAGTTCTTGCGTCCCGGCGCAAAGCGCGTTGCCTCGAAAGATCCGAGCGCCCCATTCTCGAACCGCGCCAGCATGAAGGCAGCGTCCTCGACGGTCACTGGTCCCTTCCCGCGGGACCCCACCTGCTGCCCTGCCTGGAACGCGCCGCTCGATCCCTCGTTCGGAAGAGGCCGTTCCTTGATGAACTGTGCGGTCATGGCCGTCACCTCGGTGATGTCGCCCACCAGGAAACGCGCCAGGTCGACCAGGTGCGAATTCAGGTCGCCGTGCGGACCAGAGCCCGCCGTTTCCTTGCGCAGGTGCCAGGTCAGCGGGAACTCCGGATCGACGATCCAGCTTTGCAGATACGCCGAACGCCAGTGGAAAATCCGGCCCAGCCGGCCCTCGTCGATGAGCCGCCTGGCCAGTGAAACCGCGGGACATCTGCGGTAGTTGTGATTCAGGTAGTGAACGATCCCCGCCTTCTCGGCCGCCTCACACATCTCGACGGCCTGTCTATACGTCAGGCAGAGGGGCTTCTCGCAGAACACGTGCTTTCCGGCCTTCGCGGCTTCGATCGCCACGTCATGGTGCAGGAAAGTCGGCGCGGCGATATCGACAATATCAACGTCCGGCCGGTTCACCGTCTCCTTCCAATCCGTGGAAATCGATTCCCATCCCCACCGGTCGGCAAAGCTCTGTAGCGGTTCGTCCGGGTGGCCGCACGCCACCTTCAGCACCGGCTCGATGGGCACATCGAAGAAGCGATGCACCCGCGACCACGCGCTGCTGTGCGCCTTGCCCATGAATTTGGCGCCGATGATGGCTACATTCAGTTTCTTCATCGCTCTTGTCCTCGATACCGTCAGGCCCTGGTTTCGGCATTCTCCAGTTCCACCGCTGCGGTGATTTTCTTCAGTTCCTGAATGCTTTTCGCCACCGCCCGGTCCTCGTCTCCGCCGTAATCCGGATGCAGGAAATCGATTTCCACCGCCAGGAAGCCCTGGTATCCCGCCCGGGCGAGCAGTCTCGCCAGTTGCATGTTGTCGACTATGCCGTCCCCGACGGGAGTGCTCGAAAAGAAATACCACTCGTCGGCCGCCACACCCTTCTGCGGTTTCAGATCCTTGATATGGGTTGCGTAGACGTACTTCGCCAGCCTCTCCATGCCCTTCACCGGATCGTCGAGCAGCCGCACAAAATTGCCGGAGTCGAAGTTGATCCCGAGGCAAGGAGAGTTGACCGCGGACAGGAGCCGCAGCATTTCGTCCGCTGTGAAGTCGATGTGATTTTCCACCGCCATGCGGACGCCGTACCTCTCGGCGACCTTGACGGCGTCGGAGAACATCCGCGCGAGCCTTTCGAGCTGTGGCTCGTGCGGCTGGTTGCGGAACATGAGGCTGCTGCCAACCACGCGCATGACGTCCGCACCGATGGCTTGGGCACGTTCCAGGCTGGCCACCATGTCGCTGTACGCCTGCTGGTTCGCGCCGCCTTCGAGTCCGTCCGGGTGCCCCCAGGCGTACACCCTGTCCAGTCCATACTCGTCGAGGACGTTCTTGATGCCGTGCAGGTATCCCTCGTCGAGCCGCGGAAAAAAGCAGGACTCCAGGGAGACGCCGTCCACCTCCAGCTCCTTCGCCCGGCGCAGAAAATCTTCCAGCGACATCTGCCGGGGAGGTGGCGGCTGCTGCGGATAGACTTCCCCGAAAAAGCGGTGATAACAATAACTGTCGATTCCGACTTTCATTTCCGACTCCTTTCCTTAGAGCGATTCCACGCCAAAATCGAATATCCTGCCCAGCATCTGGATATCGGACAAGTTGTGGCCGGTAGTAATCAGGTAATGATGTGAAGCCAACGACCGCACCAGTTCCGGACCGTTCTTCACGCGAACCACTCCGCCGTTCTTGCAGTCGGAATCCGCGTACTGCGCATAACTCTCGAGGCTGCCTTCCGCCACGCTCATCAGGTCCAGTTTGGGGTGCATCTTGGCCAGCGTCACGGGTCCCTCCGGAAGACGCGCGTCAATTGCGGTCGCGTTGTCGTTCACAATCGCCAGCACCTTCGGCTTCAGGTTCCATTCCGTGGAGAACGATTGCGGCACTACGCCGAAATAGCCGCAATGCGCCACCAGGATG
>JAPKZC010000862.1 GCA_026394025.1 Candidatus Solibacter sp. | reverse complement strand
GAGGTGTACCGGCCTAAAGTCCTCTCATAGGTCGGGATCACCGGGTAGGCGGACGGGAAGGGATTCTTCAGGTTCATCACCGGCACACCCTGCACCATGGGATAAGCGCCGGTGTAGTAGCTGAACGAACCGGGGATGGCCCCCTCGAGAAGATTGGCGCCGCCGCCCTCATTGCTCATGTTGACGCTGGCGTTGGTCCATGGGGTGATGTAGCGTCCGTACGCCGCCCGGATCGACATCTTGTCGTTCAGCCGGAAGGCGATTCCGATGCGCGGCGAGAGTGTGCCCTTGCCGGCGCTCCACTGGTCGCGGTGGCTGGAATCGGTGAACTGGTAAGCGCCGTTGAAGGTCCAGCTTCCGGCGTAGAACTGCTTCACTTCGGCCGGCATCACTGGCGCGCCCGCGCCTTGGAACTCGGGGATCGCGCTCGTCAAGTCGAGCGGCCGGGTCAAGCGGTCCTGCTCTTCGTGGTAGGGCTTTTGGAATTCGTAGCGCAGACCCAGATTCAATGTCAAGTTACGGCTGATCTTCCAGTCGTCGTTGAGGAACGCGCCGAAGGTGCGGGTGGACATGTTCGGGAAGGCCAGAATCGGCATCGAGGTCGCGTTGGAATCCCAGCCGTTGGCTGCGCCGCTGGCGGTGGGCGCGACTATTCCAAGAAGGAACGTGGCGTAGGCATCGCCGGAGGTCAGCGTATTCGGACTCACATAGGTGGCGTTGGTGGGGTTGGTGTCGAACCCGAAGCCCGGATTGCTGGAGGAAAGGAAGCTCGGTGCGCGGCTGCCCCGCGTGTCGGCGCCGGCCTTCAGATAGTGGGCGCCCCGCTGCTGCGAGATCTTGACGCTGAACATGTCTCCGTTCGGGCGCTGGTCCCAGTAACCGCCTCCGGGTCCCATGTTCACCAGCCGGGCATTATCGGTGCCGGAGATAGACATGCGTGGCAACAGAATCGGAATGGTACCTGAGGCGAACGTTGGCTTGTAGAACTGCGAACTCGGCCAGATCTCCGCCCACTTGCTGGTGTCGGAAAAATACTTGTCATAATGCGACGCGTCCACGAAACTGTGATATTCCCCGCGGAAATTCAGTACCGTGTTCGGCGTCGCTGTCCAGGTCACATCGCCAGTAATCGACTTGGCGTCCCGCTGGCTGCCGCGGTCCGATTGAAAATAGTCCGACCCGGTCGGATTAGTCGCGGATACCGGCGTCTTGAACATGCTATAGCGGCCGGAAAAGCGCAGCCTGTCCGTCATCTGGTAGTCGGCGCGATCCGAGAAGTTCTTATACGGGAAGCTGATGGGCAGGGGGGCCGCAAAGTTATTCAGGTGATAGTTGCCCGTGCCGGGCCGGTTGGGCTTCCAGCGATGGCCTAGATAGCCCACCGCCACCGGATCCAGCGCGGATGCCGGAAGGCGGTTGCCTGGAAACGGCGTGCGCGTCACCGTGGTGCCGTCGGCGGAAGTCGTTGTGGTCCATGGATCGTAGATCGCGCGCAGGCCGCCTGAGCCATTGAGGGATTGGGAAAAATCGCCTGTCCGTTCCAGATCGGTCGGCAGGGTGTTCAATAACTGCTGCGGATCGGTCTTCTTCCACCCTTCGTATGCCAAGAAGTTGAACAGCTTTCCCTTGATGATCGGGTGGCTGACCGTTCCTCCGTACATGTGGGTCCGGCCCAGGTTGACTGTCCGGAAGACGCGATTCTCAAAGGCGTTGGCCCAGGGGTATTGGCCCTGGTAAAAGCCGGTCCCGTGCCAGTCGTTGGTGCCGGACTTGAGTGTGAGGCTGATATTGGAACCTGAGCTGTTGCCGTACTCGGCATCCACCGCGTTCTGCTGGACGTTGACTTCCTGCACCATGTCGGGCGAAGGAACATAGCCGGTTTTCACACCCACGCCGACTGCCGCGCCGTCGACCTGCAGATCGTTGCTATAGAGCGCGCCGCCGCCGACCCGCTGGTTGTTCGGTCCCCAACTGTGGTAAGGCATGAACTCGGTGCCGCCGTCGTTCTTCTCTACCGAAGGGTCGAGTTGCGCCAGAAGAAACGGAGTGCGGTAAATCTGGGGCAGGTTGTTGACCAACTTGCTGTCTACCGTAGTGTCCAACTTGGCGGTATTGAACTGAACCATGCTGGCTTCGGCCGACACCGTAACCGTGTCCTTGATGTCGCCTGTCTTCAGCACCGCGTTGATGGCAACATCACCGCGCTGCTGGAGGATAATCTTCTCCTGGGCGAATTTCGAGAAGCCGGCGAGTTCCACAGTCACGGTGTACGTGCCCGGACTGATCAGATCGAAAATGTAGCGTCCACCTTCATTGGTCTGCCGGGTGGCCGTCACCCCGGTTTGAGTGTTGAGCAAGCTGACACTAGCTCCCGGGACCAGGCCGCCGGAGGCATCCACGACGGTCCCCTGAATTCGGCCGCGAAACTCCTGTGCGTACGAAACGGCGGCCAGGATGGCTGCCAGCAGAATAAGCGTTTTTGGTCTCACTCGCACTACCTCCCTACGACATGAAGTCGAGTCGGGCACACTGTTCCCCTGTTCGCAGACTTCGATTAAGTTAGCGTTGTCCGATTCTCATTTGGGATTATGACCCTTCCAACCGCCCGGGTCAACGAAAACAGTTCGAAAAACGTCCGGTCAGAACTCGAAGCGGCCTCCCAAAATAAGCTGGCCGTTGAAGCCGCCCATGGTGGAATAGCTGGAGGCCGTTTGTAGAGCGAACTTGGCGAAGCTCTCGGGGCTGCTGAAGTTGACCGCCGAGGAACTGAGTGCCGTTGGCATCAACCTTACGGGTAGATTGTTGGCATCGAGGCGGATGCGGAACTTGTACTTCTCCTTGACCGCCCACCCCTTGGAAAGTGACCACTGCGGCCAGATGAGCCATGGGAGCGTGTTGGTGCCAACACCGACTGAGCCGACCGTGAACTGGGCGGGATAGGCGAACGCGCTCATGTTGTAGAGCGGGTTCTGGGCGTTGAGCGGGAACCGGTTCGGCCCAATACTCCAATTGGAGATTTTGACGTTGGACGAAATCTGGTTCGGCCGCGAAGGTCCAGGCAGGTACCGGCTGGGACTTCCGGCGAAACTAAAGGTGACCGCCTGGCCCGATTGAGCAGTCTCAATCAAGACGACGTTCCAGCCACCGAGCACCGCGTTCACGACACCTCCGCGATTGAGGAACTTGCGGCCCTTGCCGACCGGCAAGTCGTACATCCCCTGCACGATGAATCGATGCCGGGTGTCAAAACTGGTGGGACCTTTGGTGAGCGTCCAGTTGTAATACTGCCACCCGTCACCGATGTTGCCGGAGAGGTTCTTACTCCACGTATAGTGGGCGTTGAGGATGAGCCCGTCCGCCGCATAGCGCTTTTCCACGCGTGAGGTGAAGCCGTGATAGGTGTTGTGGCCGGCGTTGGTCAGATAAGAGATAGTTCCAAACTGCGGATACGGCCGGTAATTCTGCACCGCGGAGTACACGGCGTTGAGCAGCGTCTGGTCGGTTGAATCGTAAATCGACTTAGGCAGTTGATTGAGGTTGCCGGTGCCGGTGAGCCCGACTCCCGAAGACCCCTGGTACAGGGCCTCGGTCATCCATGTCGGCCCCAGTTGAATCTGCACGCTACCCGACCAGTTCATGATGTAGGGGAGGCGCAGCTTGGGGTCGACATAGGTGGCGCCGCGGCCGCTGTAGTTAGTCCCGATAAATGGAGAGGTCCCGTCGGAGTTCACCACGAAGGGGCGTGGTCCCGGACCCTGCGACATATAGAATGCCGGACGCGGGTCGCCGGTGGGTTGCTGCACCACAGCCGTGGCGGCGTATTCTTCGGAGCCGGCCCTGGGCATCAGGTCCTGCGTGAGCATGCCCCACGAACCGCGGAAAACCATCTTCTTACTGAAGTTCCAGGCCATGCCGACGCGGGGCTGGAAGTTATTCCTGTCAGACTTGTAAACAGATGCACTAGAGTGGGAGATCGCGCCCATCTTACCGGTGAGCGGATCCACCAACGCGGGATCGAACTGAGACTGGTGCCCCCACTTGTCCTGATAGGGAGTTTCCAGCGTGAAGCGCAGACCCAGGTTGAGCGCCAGCGTCGGAGTAAGTTTCCAGTCGGTCTGAACGTACCCGGAATGGCTCCACCAGCGGGGCAGCCGGTTCCACACCCGCTGCGTGAAAGTGGCCGAACCTGCGGAGCCCAACAGGAACGAAGCGAAAGTGTTGCCGGTGTTGGGAGTGAACGGCAGCCCGGTGCCGCCGGTGCCAAAGCTATAGTTGCCCGAAGGCAGGACTTCGTCGATGACGTTTTCGCGGGTCCGGATCACTTCATAGCCGAACTTGATGGTATTCCGGCCGACGATCCGGGTCACGTTGTCCTGGAAGGTAATGTCTTCGTTGATGGTGCGGTTGTAGTTTCCGGGGCTGATCCCGTAGAGCCCGAGGGTCGGAAAGTTCTCAGGGCCCACGCCGGGGATCCCCAGTTTCTGCGCCCATCCGGCTCCCGCCGTAGGAGGAGTTACTTCGGTGATGCGACGCGCGAAGCCAAGCCGCACTTCGTTGAGCAGCACCGGGCTAAACGTGTGGTAATCGGCAAAGGCCCAGTTCTGCTGGTCGATCGGGTTCGGCCGGCCGAGATCCTGCCCAATTGGCGATGCCGGTTCCAGGAATTCCGCGCGAAAAACTTGTTTTTCGAGTTGATCTGCTGGTCGATCTTGGAATCGTAGCGGCTGCGGTAGGCGCGGTAGATCGTGTAACCCAGGTAGTTATTGGTTGGTCCGGTACGGCTGTAAGTGGCGCCCCCCGGATTATTCGCCGCGCTCCAGGGATTCAGCGCCAGGAAGTTGGTCGCCACCGGGTCGAATCGCGACTTGGGGATCGCGAAATTGGGAAAGATGTCCGCGGTCCAAGTGCCGTTCACCTGCCGCATGGATTTCGGATCGTAGATCGGATACCCGCCGCCGGAGGCCTGCGGAAAACTGAAATCGCCGTTCAGCATGTTCGCGTCCGGCACGGTCGCGGTCTGCGGCTCGTCGGTCTTTTCGTGGTGCCGGCCGTAGGCGAACAGGAAGAACGTGCGGTTGCGGCCGTTGTACAGTTTCGGGATCACCACCGGACCCGAGAAGGTAGCTTGCCCCTGGTGGAACGTAATCGGGTTGGTTCGCTTGCCCTGCTCGAGGTAGCCGCGGTGCGTCAGCGGAGCGTTGGTCCAGCGGTCTTCCAGGGAGCCGTGCAAGTCATTCGCGCCGCTGCGGAACGTCATGGAGAGCATGCCGCCAGAGGCGTGTCCGATCTCGGCGGGGGCGCCGGTGGTGTAGACCTTAGCTTCGGCCAGCGCGTCGAGGGCGGGCTGAACGCTGGTGTTGGTGTCGCCGATGCCATCGCGGACGGAGGTCTTGGCGCTGACGCCGTCCAGGGTGAACCCCAGGGCGCTTGAAGCCTGGCCTACCACGCTGGCGTCCGCACCGCGGATCTGCAAGCCTTCCACATAATAAAGGAGGCGCTGCGCTTTCATTTGCATAATGGGAAGTTGCTCGATGGTCTGGTGCTCCACGGTCTGAGACACCTGTGACGTTTCGGTTTCCAGCAGCGGCGCGCCGCCGGTAACCTGCACGGATTCGGTGGCCGCACCGACGTCTAACCGGACATCGATTCGGGGCACCTCGGCCGCCCGCAGTTGAATTCCGGTTTGCACGAACGCCTTGAATCCAGCGGCTTCCACTTTCAGCTCATAGGAGCCGACAGCGAGGAATGGAATGTAATACCCGCCTTCGGCGTTGGTCTCTCCCTTGGAGACGAAGGCAGTGTCGACATTCTTCACGGTAACCTGCGCCGCTGGAATGACGGCGCCGCTCGAATCCGTCACGGTTCCTACCAGAGTTCCAGTTCGAGCCGCCTGACCCATGGCACAAGCGGTAATGAGGGCGAGAAGAAGTGCCGTTCGCAGCAAGGTGTTCATTGAATGCTCCCCTTTATGGCCTTTCGCGATCAACCCGGACTCCGAAACTCCCACTGCTCCAGGCCGTCGCTACAACTTACAGCCACAAATGCTCCCCGATTCGGGCCTGAAGCAAGACCCGCGGCAGCAGTTGTGCCTCGGAAACCCGTGTACCGCACCGGCTTGACCGCCGGTATCCTGGACAAAAATGCCGTGCGCACGACCGCGCCGACCATCCGTTGAGTCCTAACCTGCGTTGGAGTTTACCCCTTATCGCCATGGGAGTCAACGGTAACTCGCCTTGGTAACTTGCCTTGGCGCTCGCCACTTAGACTTGTCGGTTTCCCGGCCTCCGCGGCCCGCGCCGGCCGCTATCAGCCGCCCCGTGTACCGCCACGCTGTGGCGGCCGCAAACTCCCACCAGCCTTGCGGTAGTCGAACACCAGGTCGGCGATCCGCCCGCCGATCACCTCAATCCGTTTCAGATCACGCGTACCGACACCAAGTTCCTCGGCCAGGCGCAACGTGCTGTCGCAGCGCTCGAACGGAGGCGTTCCCCGATCGGCCATGGGGTCGAACCCCATCACGGCGGCTCCCACCGCGTCCACGCATACCGGGTTCGTCCCGGCCATCAACACACGCGGTTTGACGGGCGTAGCGTAGCGGTTGACGGTCTCCGCCGTGGTCTGGGATTCCACACCGTCGATGATTGCCAGGTGAATGGGACGGGCGGCCACCAGGTCCGCCACGCACCGCGGCACGCGATATCCTCCTTCGCGCGGGCTGGCCGGATTGATCTCCGGTGGTGAACTCTTGGAGGGTTGCCGGGTTCCGGCGTGGATGGGATTCCGCCCGCCCAACGGCACCAGGCCGGGCTCGTCTTTCGGCGCGCCATCCCCATAGATGGTGCACGGTGTAATCCCAAAACAGTTCTTCATCGACAAGGTGATTCCGGCCGTGAGATGTTCCTTCAGCTTGCCGATGGAAACGAACACATCGCAGTCCGCATAGGCGTGATTGAGATCGAAAGCCGGGAAGAGATGGCCGCCCCGGGGCACGGGGAAGCGCACGTACTTCTTGCCGTAACCCAGGAAGTTGGTGTTTTCGAATTCCACCACGGGCGCCGCGCTGGTGAACTGCGCCAGGTCCCACGCGGCGCCGATCATGTGCTCTTGTAGCGGCTCCGCCGATTTCCACGGGCTCTCCAGCAGCCGTATGCGGCGCGCTCCCGCCCGTCCCATGAGATGCACCGTGGCAGCGATCACCGACGGGTGCGTCCATGTGGTGAGCCCGATGGGAAGATAGCCTATGCGGCCTTCGGGCCCGCCCGTCAGATTGACTTTCACCGCCACAGTCTTGCCCTTGACGAGCCGCCCCAGCCCGCCAATCTGATCGAACATCCTGGTCAGCGTGGGCAATAGTTCGGAGCCGTAGGATGCGCAGCCCGCGAGCGCGACCGGAGCAGCCGGCGCCTCTGCCGCCCGGGCCTCGCGCCAGAGCGCGCCACCGGCGATGACGGACCTTGCCGCGCCGGCCAGCAGTTCGCGGCGTGTCGTGTTTTGGTGCATGGAAGCCTCCCGGTTCATAAGCCATACTCCAGGGCTGCAAAATAAGACTTGCCGTCCACCTTGACGGGTTCCAACACGGCGGGCTTGCCGTCTCCCGGAACGTACAGCGAAGCCGTGCGCCACGGCCGCGCCGGAACGATGCTCACCGAAGGGTAGGGCCGGTTGGAAAAGCCCACCAGTTGCAGCACGGCGGATCGAGCGTCGGGAGATTCTGCGTAGTGTTCCCACAGCGAACTGGCATTGAATAACCGGACCGGGTCGTGGCCCCGGCTGACCAGGCTGTGAACTTCCTGGGCCAGAAAATACGGATCGTCCCAATCGCGCGCCGCCGCCGCCACCTTTCCGCGTCCCAGCGTTCGGACGGAATATCCGGCCACCGGCGAAGGCGAAGCCGTCGCACCCGGGAACTGCGCCGCCAGTGCGCGCGGCACGATGAGCAGACCGCCGCTTCGCGCAAAACCAGTGAGGGCCGCTTTCCATTCCGGTGTGGGCGCGGCGGCATCCACGCACAAAACGGCCCGCAGTTGTTCGAGTGGCCGGCCAGGCGTCGCCGACCGGTCCAGCACGCGGTAGTGAAGATTGCGGCGAGCGGCCAGATTCAGCACTTCCTGCCCCAGAAACTCGTATTCTCCAGCGAACGCCGACAGAATACCTAACGCGCCCCAGGGCTCCCAAGCGCTCCACTTCCGATGCTGCTCGAAGAACGCGAGCATGGCGAGCAGGTTCCGCCACGTCTGCACCGCGTCGCCGTTGCCGGCAGCAAGACCGCGCCGTAGTTGCTGGTCGAGGCTGACGATCCAGCGCGCACCTGCCGCCGCCGAATCCGCGATCGCGATGTTGTATGCGGTGGTGTCCGGTGTGGGCGCGTCCTTGTCGGGCTCAAAGCTGAGCCACAGCGGCGCCCCCCGGCCGCGCACGCGAGCCAGGTGCGCCACCCAGGCGTTGGAGTCTATCCACGGAGCGCCGGTGGGCCCCGCCTCCACTGCGGCGGACCTTCCCGCCGGCGACAGCTTGATGCGCGGCCACACCAAGCCGGTAATCACGTGCTGAGAGGCCGGCGCGTTCCATTTCACTTCCGCCAGCGGCGTGGCGGAAAGCGATTTCCAGTCCAGCACCGTTACGCCCGTGTTGCGCGCCGCCGCGGCGACGGCTCCCAGGCTCTCGGGAGTGTCAAGCAGCAGGCAGTTGATCGGGCTTCCCGCGATCAGCCCCAATAACGCCGGATCGGTCCATTCGGACGGCCACTGGAATGGCTGCAAAGTGTCGGACGGCATGTGAATCCTCCCCGCGCGCCGGTTGGCCTGAACGCCCCGGCGCCACTACCTCGGCATTCTTGGGAACGGAGAGCTCGAGCGAACCGCCAGAATCAGGTCGTGCGGCTCGCCTTCCTTGGAACCGCTGTAGAAGCCGACCGTGGTGTTCAGCCGGATGAAGTAAGCATCGCCCTCTTTGGCGGGATAGCGCCCTTCATTGCCGTCCGCCCCGCCGCCGGCCACCATCTCGCCCTTGCCGCGAAGCACGTAGTAGATCTCCTCTTCCAATTCGTGATGGTGAGGAATGTTCGTGCCGCCGGGAGCGAAATCCATGATGAAGAGGCTGACCATTTGACTGGCCGCCGAGAGCTTGTCACGCGTGCTCTGCGTGGTGCCCATCAGCAGTTTGAAGAGGCTGGTGGGCCCGTGCCCGCCGACCGTCACCAGCGGCACGTCCGCCGCATTCGCCAGCATCAGTCCGGAGGTCGGCGCCACGGTGGTGCCGGAGGGGATCTTATATCCCATCACCAGCACGCGAACCGGCTGGTTGCCCGAGTTCGCCACGCCGTGCTTTAGGCCCACCGGCAGGTACATGAAGTCGTTAGGCCGGATCGCGGCCTTCTGGTCCGCATAAAGCAGGGTGCCGCTCCCGGAGAGCACGTAGTAGATTTGCTCCTCGGCCGGATAACTCACAGTCGCCGAGATTCCATCCGGGCCCACCGTGAGTTCGCCGTATCGCGAGATCCCCTTCAACTGGCGTGCATCCGCATCCCCCTTACCGAAGATCGGCTTGTAGGAAGCGGCTTTGGCGCCAGTGGCGGTGAGGTCGTCTGGCTTTGGTTCGATCCCGCCGGCCGAGCGGCGCAGAAAAGTCGGATCGGCTGCCGTAAGCGCGGCAGCGCAGATCAACATGAGCGGAACGAGACGCAGATTCACGATTTGCCCTCCTCGATCATGAGGCGGTGGCGCTGCCCGAAGAGCCCGAGCCCGCGCCGCCGCCGACATCAGAGTATCAGATAGTGATTGCCGAAACCAGATCCGCGGCGGCTGATTCTCAGCCTACCTTTCCGGATGTGCTCTTTTATTGCCGCCTCGTTCAGTTCCACGCCCAGTCCGGGCGTGTTCGGAACCGTGATGAAGCCTTGATCGACAATCGGCTTGGATGGCCCGTTCACCAGGCTGCCCCACCACGGGATATCGACCGCGTGATTCTCCATCGCCAACATATCTTTCAGCGTCGCCGCCATGTGCACGCTGGCCATGCATCCCACCGGCGAGCCCGCGAAGTGGATTGCCGTCTGGACGCCGTGCATGGAGGCGTAATCGGCGATCCGCTTGGTCTCGCGGATGGCTCCCGACGTCAACGGATCCGGATGGATAATGTCCACGGCTTGATTGTCGATCAGGTCCCGGAAGCCCTCTTCCAGTCCGAACAGACTCTCGCCGGTACAAATCGGCGTGGTCGTGGCTTCCTTCAGCTCCTTGTATCCCTGCCAGTTCTTCGGCGCGTCTCCCCCCGGTCCCAGGTGGCCGACCTGGATCATATCTTCCGCCCAGGCCAGATCATATTTCTCGAAAGCCCGCGCATAGCGAATGCTGTCGTTCACCGTCAGAGCGCCAAAGTGGTCGGTCGCCAGGGGTACGTCCCAGCCAATTCCATCGCGAATGGCTTGAATATACTCACAGAGATACTCCAGACCCTTAGTGGTTGCGGTTCCGCGGCTGTTGACGGCGCCCGGCCGGTCAGCCACCAGACTGGTCCCCAGGTCCATCTTGAAAAACGTGAAGCCCATCTTCTTGCGCTGCTTCAAGCGCTCGGCGAAGATCTTCGGGTCTTTGCTTTGGTCGGTATCGCAATAGATGCGGATCTTGTCGCGGTACTTGGAGCCAATCAGCCGCCCTGCCGGCACGCCATACACCTTCCCGGCGATATCGTGCAGCGCCATATCCACCGCGCTATAGCCGCCGCCCATGCGCTGATGGTTCGGGAAATTCCGAAGGCTGTCGAGAATCGGCTCAATGGCAAGCGGATCCCTGCCCATCAAGTGCGGCTTGAGCACCAGCGCGGTGCCCTCGCGTCCCGCATCACGGGCCTCGCCGAGCCCGTACACGCCCTGGTTGGTATCGATGCGAATGATCGGGTAGTCGTAGTTCGACGCCACCAGTACCGAACGCATGTCGGTAATCCTGAGTTGGCTCGGCGCCGAGTTCCGGTTGACGCCCTGCGCGGACGACTGCGCGCCGGCATCGCCCTCTGTCATCTTGAATACTCCGGCCAATCCCGCGAGTCCGGCAAGAAGCTTTCTGCGGTTAAACTGTCTCTGGTGTATCATGCAGATCCGATTCTCCTTATTCGACACAGAGACTAACAACCGACACATTGCTTGTCAATCGCACCTCGTTGGGCCGTTCACTCGTAAGATATAAACATGACACCAGCAGCGGACGGTAAGATTGCCCTGTTACGCCACACCGTGGCGACGCTGGCGTATCGCGGCGGCAAGGCGCTGAGCGGCGCGCCGGCGGAGTTTGCCGGTTACGGGTCGCGGACGCCGGGCGAGATTCTGGCCCATCTTTGCGACCTGTTCGACTGGGCGCTGACGCTGGCCAATGGAAAGCAGCAGTGGCGCGATTCCCATCCGCAAGCGTGGGACGCGGACGTCGCGCGGTTCTTTGCGGGATTGGAGGCATTCGACCGCCGCCTGGCCAGCGGGGTCCCGCTTGGCGCGGAGCCCGAGCGGCTATTTCAGGGCCCCGTGGCGGATGCGCTGACCCACGTGGGACAGATCGCGATGCTGCGGCGCATGGCGGGGTGTCCGATCGGCGGCGAGAATTATTTCGTGGCGAAGATCGAGACGGGGCGCGTGGGGGCAAATCAGGCGGCCGCGGTGAAGCAGTTCTAGCGGATCACCGCCCTGAGCGATTCTCACTGTCTGTAAAGCACCCCGGCCTTCATCACGAATTTCACTTTGCGCAGGGCCGCGATGTCATTGGTGGGGTCGCCGTCGACGGCGATCAGGTCGGCGAACATGCCGGGCTTCACCTGGCCGATATCCATGTGGAGCACGCGTCCGGCGATGGAGGTGGCGGACCTCAAAGCATCGACGGGCGTCATGCCGTAGTCCACCATCATCTCGATTTCGCGGGCGTTGTCGCCGTGCGCGAAAACACCGATGTCGCTGCCGCTGAGGATGGTCACGCCGGCTTCGAGCGCGGCTTTGAAACTGGCCCGCTTCCGCTGGATGCCGCGCGGTTCGGGTTGTTGTCCCCTTTTCCAGCCGGCATACTGCGCCGTGGCATCGCCGGCGGCGAGCGTGGGGCAGAGGGCCACGTGGCGCTCCGCCATCAGCTTGAAGATTTCGGCAGTGCCGTCGTCGCCGTGCTCGATAGTCTCCGCTCCGCCGAGGATGGCGCGGCGCATGCCTTCGGGTGTGCTGGCGTGGGCCGAGACGGGGACCCCGGCGCTCTTGGCGGTCTCCACAGCGAGCTTCAGTTCGTCGAGCGAAAAAGTGGGGCGCGCACCGGGACCGGCGCCCCAGCGATAGTCGGCGTAAATCTTGATCCAGTCCGCGCCGCGGCCGATCTGGTCGCGCACCACGCGGGTCAGCTCGATGCCGTCGGCCTCTTCGGCACCCTGCGGCACGCGCCATTCGAGGGCGAATCCTTTGGGCGCGTAGCTGCCCGTGGCGACGATGGCGCGAGTGGATGCGAGGATTCGCGGACCGGGGACGATGCCCTCATTGACCGCCTGCTTGAGCTCCACGTCGGCGTAGGCGGCGCCCTCGGTGCCCAGATCGCGCACCGTGGTGAACCCTGCCATCAGCGTGGCCCGCAGGTGATTCACCGCGCGGGCGACGCGCAGGGCCAGCCCTTCGCGAGCCACCTGGTCGTTCCACGGGGTTTCATTGTAGGGGTGGAGCAGGATGTGCGAGTGGCCTTCGACAAGGCCGGGGAGCAGGGTGGCGCCGGGGAGATCGATGACCTTGGCGTTGGCGGTGTCGATGGACGCGGCGGGTCCGGCGGCTTCGATGCGGCCGCCGCGCACCCGGACGGCCCAGGCTTCGTGTGAAACCTCGCCATCGAAGACGCGGGCGGCTTTGAGGACTGTGATGTCCTGCGCGTGGGCGGAGAGCGCGAACAGGAAGAGGGCAAGGCAACGCATAGGGGAATTATAACGAGGTGCCCACCTCCGCTCTTGCACTTCATCCAGCGCTGTGATACTCATGCATCATGCGACGTAGAGATTTCCTTCCGGCTTTGGCGGCTTCGGCCGCGCTGGCACAGACGCCCCCTCCTCCCATCAAAAAGGGGCGGTTGAAACAGTGTGTGACGGGCGGCGTGTTCGCACGCGGGACGAGCCTGGAGGACGGCTGCAAGCTTGCGGCATCGCTGGGCATTGTCGGGTACGACCTGAAGGGACCCGCCGATTGGCCGACCATCAAGAAATACGGGCTCACGCCGACCATGTATCCGCCGGGACCGGGCGGCGGAATCGCCGACGGGCTCAATCGTAAGGATCTGCACGATAAGCTGGAACCGCTGATGCACGCGGCGATCGATGAATCCAAGGCCAACGGGGTGCCCAACATCATCACCTTCAGCGGCAACCGCAAGGGAATGCCGGATGCCGAAGGCGCGGACAACTGCGTGGCGTTCCTGAATAAGGTCAAGGCGCACGCCGAAGAAAAAGGCATCACCATCTGCATGGAGTACCTGAACAGCAAGGTCAACCACAAGGACTACATGTTCGACCACATCGCGTGGGGTGTGGACGTGATGAAGCGCGTCAATTCGCCGCGCGTCAAGATTCTGTACGATATCTATCACGCGCAGATCATGGACGGCGACATCGTGCGTAACATCCGCGACCACATACAGTGGATCGGGCACTTCCATACGGGCGGCAATCCGGACCGCAAGGAAATCGACGAGACGCAGGAACTGAACTACCGCTTCATCGCGCAGGCCATCGCAGACCTGAATTTCACCGGGTACTTTGGGCACGAATACGGGCCGAGGGTCGCCGCCAACGCAGAGGCGAGTCTCCGGCGGGCGATCGAGATCTGCACGGTCTGAGTTTGTGGGCGAATCCGTTCCTTGACGGTCCTTGGGTTGCCGTGCAGCTACATGCCGAACAGGTTGGTTTGTAGTTTGGTGTAGCCGTGTTTGGCGGCCCACAGGTCCAGGACGACTGAGGCCAGCTCATCAACATCGGGAACGGCGCGGCCGTCCCTGGTCAGGTCGATCAATTTGAGATAGACGCGGCACGTGTCGCACGCTTCCACGCGAATGTGCGGGAACTCCTCATCGGTGTAGATGCGGAGCTTGCGCTTGCTTGTTTCGCCGCAGTGGGGACACAGCCCATCGCCGCTCCCCCATTCGGTGAAGCAAAGCCAGCAGAGCAGGAACCGCTTGCCTCCGTCGCCTTCCGGGCGGACCACCGCCGCCACGGGCTTTTCGGTACAGAACGGGCAGCGGGACCGGACGTCGTCCCCGACGGAACCGCGGCGACCGCACCGGGCGGCGTTGGCCTGCAACAGGATGGCCCCCACGTCCACGCGGTCGGTCAGCAGCGTGCGGCTGAAGCCGGCCGAAATGTTGTGTCCGGTGCCGCCGGTGATGATCCGGGTGAGCCCGTTGACGGTGGCTTTCACCGGGATGGCGGTGCCGAGTTTCACATTGCCAACCTGCGTCGCGCCCAGCGTGGACGTGCCGGCCAGGTCGGAGAGGATGCTCGTGATCTGGACATACGTGCCCTTGTTGTTGGAGCCCGTGTAGGAGATGAACGCGCAGGTGCCGTCCGGGTTGATCGCCCAAGCATAGTAGGTCCCGGCGTCGGGGTTGAGCGCCTCGTCATCGGTGCTTTGCACGAACCGGTAGTCGTAGCCCTTGAAGAACTGGAAATACCGGGGCGAGGCCAGACTGAAGGTGGTGGCCGCGCTGCCGCGCAGAAACAGGCTGGTGTTGCCGTCCAGCGCGTACTTCGCCGTGTCGGAGTTGAACGCCACCGCGATTTTGGCCTTGGCCAGCATCGGGTTGCCGATGTAGTCGTCCCAGCTTTCGTCGATGATCGGATGCTCATACCAAGGCATGCCGCCCCAGTTGAGCAGCTCGCCGGTGAAGACCACGTTGTCCTTGCCCCGGTCCCCGGCGGTAGCCTGCACCGTGTTGAACGTGGAGTCGTTGCGGATCGGCAGCATCGCCTGGTCGGAGGCATACATCAGGTAGCCGTCGATTGGCGAGCCGGTGCCGCTGAGGCGGTGGGAAATCGGCTTGCCGCCGATGGTGCGCAGCCGGGCGCGGGCGGAATGCGCCACCCCCAGCGCCAGCGTGTCGGTGGACAGCAGCGCGTCGGCGGAGCCGCGGTTGCCGGCCCGGTAGATGTTGGCCGCCACCGCGCTGCGGATCAGCCGCATCATCATCAGATTTTGGCGGAGGATGCCCATTTTCTGCGCGAGCAGGTCCGTGCAGGTCTCTACCAGCGAGCGGCCCGCGCTGAGGAATTCCACCTGTTCGCGGTCCAG
>JAPKZC010000086.1 GCA_026394025.1 Candidatus Solibacter sp. | reverse complement strand
TTCCGGCCCACGGCGCGCTACCTGAGTGGCACGGAGGTGCATGTGTACGCGCTGGCGATCTCGGCCAGCGTGCTGCTCTCCTTTTTCCCCTTCCTGAATGTGATGCTTTCGCTTTGCCGCAACGTGCTGCATTCGCGGGCGGCGGAGGACGCGATTTATCTCGCGCTGAACGATTATTTTCCCGGCGAACTGGCCAGTTTCCTGAAGCGCAACCTGGCGTTGGCAGGGCGGCTCCAACTGACCAGCATGGTGCTGCTGCTGTTCACCGCCAACGGTATCTTTGAGCCGCTGGAAGTGGCGCTCAACCGGGCATGGGGCGAGGTGAAGAATCGCTCATACCTGAAGAACCAGTTGGTGGCGCTGGGCATGATTTTCCTGTGCGGGGCGCTGGCGCTGGTTTCCCTGATGCTGACCGCGCTCAACAAGCAGTGGATCGCGACGTGGGAAGGGCTGGGCGCCGTGCAGGGGTGGCTGAACCTGCTGATGTTCAAACTCGCCGCCGTGCCGATCTCGATTCTGGCGCTCTTCCTGATCTACTGGCTGCTGCCCAACCGGAAGATTCCGCCGGCGCGCGTGGTTCCGGCGGCCATCTTCGTCGGACTGATTCTGGAAGCCCTGAAATACGTGAACCTGGCGATCACGCCGTATGTCCAGGCGAAGCTGGAGCACGAGTACTACATCTTCCGCCATTCGGTGGCGATCCTGTTGTGGAGCTTCGTCGCCGCCATGGTGGTTTTGGCCGGCGCGGAATGGACGGCGCGCCCCAAGCCGGAAGATCCGGTATCGTAGGTGTCATGAAGAATTGGGCAGGTATCGCGCAGGCTCACGGCCTGGCTCTTTCGGCGGGCGAATTGGACCGCCTTACGCAGCCGCTGGCCGCGCTGGAAGTGACGTTTCGACCCTGGGTGAAACAACTGACTCCCGATATGGAGCCCGACCTCGAACTGCACCTCGGGGAGGAAGGCGAATGACCATACGGGAAGCAGCCGCCGGGCTCCGCGCGCGCCGGTTTTCGGCGGTGGAACTGGCCACCGCCGCCATGGCGCGCATTGACCGGCACGACCCGAGCCTGTGCGCGTTCATCACCGTCACCAGGGAGCAGGCACTAGAGCAGGCGCGGCAGGCGGACGGTGAACTAGCCACCGGCAAGGACCGCGGCCCGTTTCACGGCATTCCGGTGGCACTCAAGGATCTGTTTAGCACTAAGGGCGTGCGCACCACGGCGGGCTCGAAGGTCTACGAAAACTTCGTGCCAGAGAGCAACGCCACGGTGGTGGAGAAACTGTTGGGCGCGGGTGCGGTGCTGCTGGGCAAGCTCAATATGCACGAACTGGCATACGGGATTACTTCGGCCAACCCGCACTTCGGCGCGGTGCGCAATCCGAGGAACCCGCAGCACAGTCCGGGCGGGTCAAGCGGCGGATCTGGCGTTGCCGTGGCGACGCAAATGGTCTTCATGGCGATGGGCAGCGATACCGGGGGCTCGATTCGCATCCCGGCGTCATTCTGCGGGACGGTGGGACTCAAGCCCACGTACGGGCGCGTCAGCCGCTTCGGTGTGCTGCCTCTGGGTTTCAGCCTGGACCACGTGGGTCCGCTGACGCGCTCTGTGCGCGATGCGGGGCTGGCGTTGAACGCGATTGCCGGCCACGACCCTCGGGACCCGACTTCGTCGCGCCGGCCGGTGGTGGATTATGTGCCGGACGAGGAGTGCTGGATTCGCGGAGTACGCATCGGTATTCCGGACAGCTTCTTCTTTGAGCGCCTGGATGAGGACGTGGAAGCGGGGGTGCGCGGTGCGATTGCGCGCGCCGAATCGCTGGGCGCGGTGATCAAGCCGGTGCGGCTGCCCGATCTGGACGCCTTGAACGCGGTGGCGCGGATGGTGCTGCTTTCGGAGGCGTCGGCGGTGGCCGAGCCGTATCCGGAGGACCGAAGCCTCTACGGCGCGGACGTTCGGGCGCTGCTGGACCAAGGGCGCCTGGTGCCGGCCACGGACTACATCAACGCGCAGCGTTTGCGCCGAAAGATGCGCCGCGAGTTCGACGAGGTGTGGCAGGAGGTGGATTGCCTGATGACACCGGCCACGGCCATTCCCGCGCCGCGCGTTGGCGAGACCACGGTCCGGCTGGGTGGCCGCGATGAGGATGTGCGCCTGGCTGTTACGCGGCTGGTGCGCGGGGTGAACGCGCTCGGATACCCGGCGCTGTCGATGCCGTGCGGATTGAGTGTTTCGGGCCTCCCGGTGGGCCTGCAGATCATTGGTCCGGCGTTTGAGGAAGGGCGGCTGTTGCGCGTCGGCGCGGCACTGGAAGACAGCGGCGTGGGGATTCCACCGTGCCCGATGGACTGATGTGACGATGTTTTAGAGTGCGAGCGCAGGTAAATTATTGCAGGCAATCTGCCTACGTGTGGGTAAACCGCTATTAACCTTTGACGTACCGGATTACCCCCTCCGTAAAGTCATATTCAGTTAACTCTATCTGCGATCAACATGTTACGCCGGTGTACGCCCCCTGGAGGTGGTGCCCAGCGATTCCAAATTCCGGGAATGGGGGATCCGCCCGTCGGGTAAGGCCTTGCGAATCAAGCTAAATGAATCCGATTTAACCTGGACTTCAGCTTGCATGACATTATTCGTTAACTTTTTCGTATGCCGGGATTCACCTTGAGGAAAATTATGAAACTTACAGTTGTAGTGCTGATGGCTCTGCTGGGGCTGGCCGGCCTGATTTACGGCCAGGCCATCGATGCCAACCTGGTAGGAACGGTAGTGGATGCGAGTGGCGCCGCGGTACCGAACGCGAGCATCGATATCCAGCACGTTTCCACGGGAGTCAAGACCACAACCAAGACGAATGCCGACGGGCAATACCGCTTGAACAACATCCCGATCGGCATTTATAACGTGACCGCGACGGCGGCAGGCTTCGCCACGGCGACCCTGAGGAACGTGGACATCCAGTTGTCCAAGACCAGCACGGCCAACATCGCGTTGCAGATTGGCTCAGTATCGACCAGCGTGGACGTTTCCGAGGTAGGTGTGGTGATCGACACCACGACGGCGCAGTTGCAGTCGAACTTCGAAGCCCGCCAGATTGTGAACCTACCGATCATTGAGAACGCGAACTCGCTTTTCGGCGCGCTGAACCTGTCGCTGCTGAGCTCCGGCGTGTCGTCCAACGGCGGCGTGGGGCAGGGAACCGGTCCTTCGGTGGGCGGACAGCGCCCCATGAACAACAACTTCATGATCGAGGGCGTGGACAACAACAACAAGACGGTGACGGGTCCGCTGGTGTACGTGCCCACGGAAGCCACCGCGGAATTTACCCTTTTGCAGAACCAGGTGGGCGCCGAATTCGGACACTCCTCGGGCGGCCAGTTCAATACGGTCATCAAGAGCGGCGCCAACCAGATGCACGGCTCGCTGTACGAGTATTTCCAGAACCGGAATCTGAACGCGGTGGACGCGGTCAATGCCAAACCGCCTGGGCGCCTCGGTGGGCGGCGCGCTGATCAAGGACAAGCTGTTCTACTTCGGCACGGTGGAGTATGCTCCGCTGGGCGTGGGCAGCACGGTTTCGACTCCGGTACTTTCGCCGACGGCGGCGGGTTTCGCCTCGTTGGACAAGATGGTGGGCGGAGCGAATTTCTCGAAGACGAATTACTCGATCTTCAAGCAGTATGTTCCCGCGGCCCCCGCGGCCACCGACAGCACGAAGGTGAACGGCGTCAACATTCCGATTGGCATCCTGCCGATTTCGGGCGCCAACTACACCAACTTCTGGAGCTACCTGGGAAGCGTGGATTTCAACATGTCGTCCAAAGACCAGATTCGCGGACGTTTCATCACGAACCGTTCGGGTGCGCTGGATAACGCAGCGAACCTGCCGATCTTCTGGACCACGCTGCCGCAGCGCTTCTACCTGGTTTCGCTGGCGCAGTACCACACGTTCACCCCGACGCTGACCAACGAGATGCGCATGGCGTTCAACCGTTTCAGCCAGTTCTACACGATTCCGGGCAATCTGAACTACCCCGGCCTCGATGTCTTCCCGAATCTCTCGATCGATAACGATCTGGGTTTGCAGATTGGCCCCGACAGCAACGCCCCGCAGTACAGCATCCAGAACACCTACCAGTTGGTGGACAACCTGAACTGGACGAAGGGCAAGCACACCTTGAAGTTCGGGTTCGACGGACGCAACGTGATTTCGCCGCAGCACTTCATCCAGCGCGAGCGCGGCGACTACAACTACAGCACGCTGGAACTGTTCCTGCAGGATGCCATGCCGGACAATCTGGCGGAGCGCAATCTGGGCAAGACCGGCTATTACGGCAACCAGTGGGCGACGTACCTCTACGCCACCGACAACTGGCGCATCAAGAAGAGCCTGACCCTCAACCTGGGCTTGCGCTATGAGCGTACGACGGTACCGACCGGCCAGGCATTGCAGGTTCTGAATTCGGTGGCCGACGTTCCCGGCCTGATCACTTTCCATGGGCCGAAGACCGCGAGCAAGAACTTCGCGCCGAAGATCGGCATTGCCTATTCGCCGGGCAACAGCGGACGGACCTCGATCCGCGCCGGTTTTGGCCTGTCCTACGATGTGATCTTCGACAACCACTTCCGCGGCGTGGTCGCCCCCCCCGGCCTGCAGCCCGAAGTGACCGCCTACTACGTGGACCTGATGAAGCGCGTGACCCTGACCGCCAAATGGGACAAGTACATCAAGGAGACCATGGTGACGCCCGCCTTCCTGGGGGGCAAGGAGTTCGGGGACTACCTGAAGAACGGCGAAGATCTCGTGCGCAAGCTGATGGTTTTGCCCGGCGTCATGCAATAATATTTTACTCACGCGGAGATGCAACATGCGTAGGTCAGATCAGAGCACTTCGTTCGTCCTGCTGGTTGGGGCGGGCTTCG
>JAPKZC010000263.1:2534-6179 GCA_026394025.1 Candidatus Solibacter sp. | reverse complement strand
ATTCCGGCTTCGCCGGGTCAGGGAGCGGTCTCAACGCGTGGCCCGGATTGGGGTTTCATGCTCCGCCACTTCTGTGCACACCCCCTAAAACCCTGGCGGGCGCTCCACACTCACGTTCAGGGCGCGCTCGAAAGCCAGGCCCGCACGCGCCAGCGTGCCCTCTTCGAACAGGCGGCCGATGAGCGTCACTCCATGCGGCGCCCGCCGCGGCGGCGAGAATCTGGGAAGCGGTTTGGCCGGGTCGGGTGCCCAATCGCTGCGTGCCTCTCCCACTTCGACGAAGCCCGCGCGGAATGTCAACGAGGGATGTCCCGTGAAGTTGCTGATGGTCAGCATTTCGTCGCGCAGCGAAGGCACCAGCAGTAGATCCACCTGCGAGAAAATGCGCGCCATCTCCTGGGCGACGCTGCGCCGCAAGCGGTCTGCCTGAACGAAATCCACCGCCGACAGGAAGCGCGCCTGACGGAACAGGTTCGGCCAGGCGTCTGGAACCTGCACCTTGAGCTGATCGATGGCGCCGCTCAGAGTGAGTTCCTCGAAGGCAGCCGCGGCCTCGGCGAAGAGAATCAGGTTGAGCGAGCCATAGGGCCAGTCGGGAAGCGCCACCTCCACCGGAACCATGCCCAGTTTGGCGGCGGTTTGGAGCGCCGCGCGGTCCACATCCGTGGCGGGGCTCTCCTTCATCCAGCCGGGAAAGTATCCAACGCGAAGCCCTTGCACCGGGGCCGCGGAATCGAAGTCGAGTCGGCTCGGTACGCTAGCCACGTCACCGGGGTCGGGGCCGCTGATGGCCTGGAGCACCAGCATGGCGTCCTCCACGCCGCGGGTCATCGGGCCAAGCTTGTCCAGCGACCAGCAGAGCGTCATCGCGCCCGTGCGCGCCACCCGGCCATAGGTGGGCCGCAGACCGGTGATGCCGCACCGCATCGCCGGGCTCACGATACTGCCTCCGGTCTCGCTGCCGATAGCAAACGCCACCAGCCCCGCCGCGGTGGCGGCGCCGGGACCGGCACTGGAGCCGGATGCGCCTTCTTCCAGCAGCCACGGGTTCATGGTCTGGCCGCCGAACCAGATGTCGTTGAGCGCCAGCGCACCCATGCTCAGTTTGGCCACCAGTACCGCGCCCGCCTCGTGCAGTCGGTGGACCACGGCGGCGTCCTGCGCCGGCACGCGATTGCGGTAGGGCTCGGCGCCGTACGTGGTGGGAATCCCGGCGGTATCCACCAGGTCCTTGGCGCCCCACGGGATGCCGTGCAGCGGGCCGCGGTATTTGCCGGCGGAGATCTCCACGTCCGCCTGTTTGGCCTGCGCCAGCGCCAGGTCCCGTGTAAGCGTGATGACGCAGCGCAGCTTGCCGTCGAAGCGCTCCAGGCGCTCCAGATAGAGGCGCGTGAGGCGTTCGGACGTCAGCTTGCGCGTCTCGATCCACTGCGCGAGTTGAGTTACCGGGGCGAACGCGATGTCCTGGCCGCTGGCGGGCAGCGGAGTAGGGGCCGATTTGGTGCGCAGGAATCGATCACGGCCGGGGTGCCCGGAGAGCACGCCGGGCTGGCCGGGCAATACGGGATCCCAGCGCGATGCCGGCGCCAGCGAGGGCTCTAGCGAGAGTCTGCGCGGTCCGGTCCGGCGCTCGTAGACCGGCGCCATCGCCCTGCGCCAGTTGCCTGCGGCCATCTGGCGCGCCGCGGCGCTGAGTGGAACCTGGACCAGTTTTTCAGCCTCCGCGAACGTTGCGGGCGATACCGCGGGTCCCACGGGTGGCGCCGTGCCGAAGGCGGGTGGCGCCCCGGGTGGCTGCGCGGCGGGAGTTTGCGCGGACCTGCGGCACGCGGTGGCCGAGGCCATCAGGGCGATGGAAGCACGGTTCAAGAACTGCCTGCGCGAGTTCGACATGCATCACATTGTAGCGGGCCAGGCGGAGGAACCACCGATTGCGCATCCGCCGGAATGTAGTTCACCTGGCTTGTGCAGGGCAGGAATCGCCTCGAGTAGCTATCCCTTTCTTTCAGCCCTCCGCAGTGACTCCGCCTTTGGTGGCGCGGTCCCCCTGGACCGCGCGGGACGCCCCCGTCCCGCTGCCGGAAGCGGAGCCAGGGGCCTCCGCGCGGGAGAGGGTGCCCGCCCCTCGCGACTTCATTTCTTCGTGCGCCGCCACGAATTCTCGTGGGTCAGGTTGCCAACCTGCGGCGGATTGTCAATCCGCCTGCCGCCGCTGGACACGCCGCCGCGACCCCAGGAGCATCGCCCGCAGGCCGGTTGTCAATTGGCCTGTCCTACTTGCCCTTACTGTTCCAGCTCGAACGTCACGTCAATCGTGGTGGAGACCTCCACGGGCTGGCCGTTGAGCAGCGCCGGCTGATAGCGCCACTGGCGCACGGCATCGAGCGCCGCCTGCGCAAGTCCCGGATGTACGGTCGTGTTGATCACCTCCGGATTCAGCAGCTCGCCGGTGATGGAGATCACGGCGCGCAGCATGACGGTGCCCGTGATGCCCTGCTGTTTGAGTTCCGCCGGGTAGACCGGTCGCGTTTGCTGGAGAAGCTTGACCGGCTGCACGTTGCCGCCCACGGGGATGCGCTGGGGCATGCGTTTGGCAACGGCCACCGAAGCCGGCGGCGCCAGACTGCCAGTGGCCGGCCGGGAACCCGTGACGGTCACCGCCTCCGAGATCTGGCCGAGCGGGAGCGTGACCAGAGCCTCCGCGCGGCGCCCGGCCTCCACCAGAACTTCCCTCTTGCCCACCGCGAACCCGCGTGCTCTTACTTCGATGGCGTAGCGTCCCACCGGGATGGAGGCGAATACGAACTCGCCCGCGGCGTTGACCTTGGCGACTTCTTCGTTCTTGCCGTCCAGGTTCTTGACGCGGACTGCGCAGAACGGGACGCGCGCCTGGCTGGCATCCTGAACGATTCCCACCAGCGCGCCGCTTGCGGCTTGCGCGTGCAAACTGACCAGCGCCACCGGCAGCATGAACGCGCACGCCAACATGGCCACGGTCGCGGCCAGGCGGCGGTTCAACGGCGCGCGATTGCGCCCGCCATCCAGCACCGCGCGGACCCGCTCTTCCAGGTCGCCCGTTTCGGCCATGGCCGGTGCGTCGGCCAGACTGCGCCGCTCCACCAGCACGCGCGCCAGTTCCAACAGGTGTCCGGCGTAATCGGGAGCCGGCACACCGCCGGAGAGTACCGCATCGTCGCAGGCGCGTTCACGCTCCTTGCGGAGTTGTTTCGCGGCCAGCCAGACCAGGGGATGGAACCAGTAGAGGCAGCAGGCGGCCTGCGCCGCCACCTGGGCCGGCAGGTCTTGCCGCCGCACGTGGATCAGCTCATGCAGCACCACCGCGTGCAGGCGTTCGGAGGGCCAGTGGCGCGCCGCCTCGGGCAACAGCACCACCGGGCGCAGCGTGCCCCACGTCATCGGTACCGCCGCGCCGGGGCTCTCCAGGGCACGGACCGGGCGGCCGATGCCGAGCCCGCGACGCCCTCGGTCAACCATCGCCTGCGCATAGCCCGCGGGCCGCGCCTGCCGGACCATCCGCGCCGTCCGCACCGCGCCCGCCACAAATCGTCCCGCCACCAGCAGCAATCCCGCCAGATAGAGAGCCAACGCGTAAGCGCGCGCACTCGGAACCCCGATGCCCCAATC
>JAPKZC010000263.1:0-2519 GCA_026394025.1 Candidatus Solibacter sp. | reverse complement strand
GCCCCAATCAGAGCCGCGACGGGGTACCCTCTGGGTCGGGAGCGTCTGCCTGGTGCCCCTCGGCTCCAATGCCGTTGCAGCGGTCCGCACCGCGGACGCACCTTCGCCCGCCGCCTGTGCGCCCGGCCAGGCGGCAATCCTAATCCTCGGCGCCAGGCCAAGCGCGAAGGGCAGCGCCAGCAGCGCCACAAACGCCGCCGTCCAGATCAAATGCCGCACCGCGGCCGACGCCCGCCCGAAAGCCAACGACGCCGCAAACCCAGCCGCCAGCACCAACGTGCCGCGTACCACAAAATCCAACCATGTCATTGCTTTTCTCCTTGCTTCCTTGCCGTCTCGATCATTCGGGAGATGCGCTCCAGGTCTTTAGACTCCAGATTGGCCGACGATAGGTCCAGAAGCGCCGCCACGGTCTCCTCCACGCTGCCCGCAAAGAACGTCGACACCATGTGGCGCAGCGCCGATTTGCGCGCCATATCGCGCGCCACCGTCGGCAGGTACACATAGCGCAGCGCCTCTTCCTCGTGTCGTACATGGCCCTTCTCCTCCAGCACGCGGAGTTTGGCCCGCACCGCCGAGTAGCTGGGCGCATCGGGCAGCGCCTCGTGGATCTCCGCCCCCGTGGCGCGTCCCCGCTGGTAGAGAATGTCCATGATCTGGCGCTCCCGCCGGCTCAGATTGCGATGTCCGTCTTTGCGCATAGGTTGTATGCTGCAAAAGAAGCAGCATGTTGCAAAAATAGCACCTCCGCCGGCCCCTGTCAAGGGGGAATACAATAAAACTTGGCTACCTCTACCTCTGCCCGCCGCTTTGCCCTCTACGCGTGGAGCGTGTTGGCGTACAACGTTGCTGTGGTTCTTTGGGGCGCCTTCGTGCGTGCCACCGGGGCTGGCGCCGATCTGCTGCTGGTGGCGCTGCTGGTGTACTGGGCTTTCCGGGCGTTTCCACGGCGGCATGCGGTGCGCCAAGGGGCATTGCTTTCGGCCGTCTTTCTGATGAGCGAGGCGCTGCTCGGCGCCGCGCTCGTGCTGCTGGAGCACGTCGCCCGGAACCAGTCGTCGGCGCGGGCTTACTCGCTTTCGGCGCATCTTCTGAATACTCTGACTCTGCTGGCCTGCCTCACGTTGACGGCGTGGTGGGCTACCAGGCAAGCGCCCGTCCGCGTGGGCCTGCGCGCGGTGTGGTTGGCCGCATTCAGTCTCGGCATGGTGATGATTCTGGGCGTCAGCGGGGCCATCGCCGCCCTGGGCGACACCCTCTTTCCTTCCCGCTCCCTGGCTGAAGGGCTGGCCCGGGATTTCGACGCCGCCGCCAGCATCTTCGTGCGCCTTCGCATCCTGCACCCCGTGATCGCCGCACTCGCCGCGGCGTGGCTGGTGTTCTATGCCGTCACCACCGCGGGACGCCGTCCGGACCTCCGCCCGCGCGCCTGGTTGCTGCTCGCCCTGTTGGCCGGACAGGTTACCGCCGGGTTCGCCAACCTGTTGCTCAGCGCTCCCGTGTGGATGCAGTTGATCCACCTGCTGCTGGCCGACGCCTTGTGGATCTCGCTGGTGCTTTTGTGCGCGGGGACACTAGAGCCGGACGGGGTTTTGGCCGATAAGTCCATGTGACCCTCTTTCTCTATGCTCTGTTCGCTGGCGCCGCGCTGGCACAGACCGCTGCGCCGCCGCCAGCCGCCGACAAAGCGGCTGTGGTGCCACCGGGCGCGGACAAAGCTCCGGCCCCGGCCCCGGCCAAGCCAGCCGAAACGTTCCAGTCTGCCATGGAGAAACAGCGCGCGGCCATGGCCATTCAGCGCGAATCGGTGCGCAAACAGATTGAAATGGCGGTTCAGTGGCACGCCCAATCGCCGCCCATGTCACCGGGAATCGAAGCCCCTGGGGACGCCGATTGCCCTCCCATCGGCGACGTGGAACTCACTCCGCTGATCGATCGCGCGGCGCAGCAGCACCAGGTGGATACCAAGCTGCTTCGTGGCGTGATCGAGCAGGAGTCCGCCTTCCGCCCCTGCGCGATTTCCGCCAAAGGCGCCAAGGGCCTGATGCAACTGATGCCGGCCACTATCGAGCAGTTCAATGTCGGCGACGTCTTCGACCCTCAACAGAACATCGAGGCCGGCGCCACGTTTCTCAAGCAGTTGCTGGACAAGTACAAAGGCGATCTCAAATTGGTGCTGGCGGCATACAACGCCGGACCCGCCAACGTCGATAAGATCGGCGGGATTCCAGATATTAAGGAGACCCAGGACTACGTGGAAAGCATCATAAAGAAAATCCGGTGACACCAACATCCGAAATATTTTGACCGCCGTAATCCATTCTCCACAAAAGCTTTACCTGGCTTCGCCCCTCCTCGCACACCCCTAAACTCACACCCCCGTGCCGTAAAATGGAAGCAGAAGGGGGCAGCGCGTTTCGCCCCCGCTTGCGGGAATCGCACGGAAAGTGAGACAAGTTTGTCTCACTTGTCTGACGCCGTTTTGTTTAGAATCAATACGTTAACTCCGTAAAAAGCGG